>JABSRT010000059.1 GCA_013214945.1 Gammaproteobacteria bacterium | reverse complement strand
GCTTTTCTATCAAGTTTACCATTAGGCGTTAACGGGAATTGCTCAAGCAACAACATATGCGCCGGTACCATGTATTCAGGCAACGCTTGTTGTAGTTGGTTTTTAATATCGGCTCTAAAGCTGTTTTGTGTCTCATTATCGGTTTCAATCAATCCACTATCATTGGGAATAATATAAGCGACTAACTGCTGACCTGCATTGCCTTCTTGGGCTAATACTACTGCATCGCGGATAGCGTCATTGCCTTGCAGCTGTGATTCAATTTCGCCCAGCTCAATACGGAAACCACGGATTTTAACTTGATGGTCAATACGACCAACATACTCGATGGTGCCATCGCTTTGGTAGCGTGCTAAATCGCCAGTGCGGTATAAGCGACCGCCTGATTTATTGAATGGGTCGGCGATAAAGCGTTCGGCTGTTAAGCCTTGGCGTTGATGATAACCACGAGCCAATAACTCACCACCAATAACAAGCTCACCGACTGCACCTGAAGGCACAAGATTAAGATTGTTATCAACTATATAGCTATAACGTCCTGCTAATGTTTCACCAATAGGAATGGTTGGCGGAATAACTTCATTGTCATTAAAATAACGGTTACAACAAAAACTTGTGCTTGCCGCGGTAGCTTCGGTAGGGCCATAGAAATTCCACAATTGAGCTTCAGCTAAACCAAGTTGTTGCCACAAGGCCAAGCCATCAAGTGGCATTGCTTCACCACCAACAATCATCCGACGTAAACGACCAAAGTCAGTTAGCCCTTGCGCAGCGAAGTCTTTAAATAATTGATACCACATCGACGGTGTTAAATTAGCAACACTAATACCGTAGCGAAGTAGATTATTGTAAAAGGTATTGTTATCCCAAATCTCTTCCCCTCTTAATACCACCGTTGCACCGCAACATAAAGTTGGGAAAAGTTGTTCGGCAAAAGTATCAAAATTTAGCGTTGCATATTGCAGTATGCAATCATCTTTATTTAAGCTTAATCTTTCACTGTAGACTTCGACATGACGTGCGAACGAGCCGTGATCTATGCCAACCCCTTTAGGCCGCCCGGTAGTACCTGACGTATAAATTAAATAAGCTAAATTCTTTGAGTGTGCTCGGTATTTAGGGTTACAGTCTTCGTATTCAACATCGCTAACATCATCTATAAATAGCCGTTTAACATCAGTCGATAGCGTTAGCTGTTCATTTAACTCGCGCTGCGTTAACAAGACGTTTATACCGCTATTGTCGGCCATGTAAGATAATCTGTCTTCTGGGTACGATGGATCTAATGGTACATAAGCTCCACCCGTTTTTAATACGGCCAGTACCGCGACTATCATTGACACTGAGCGTTTAACCGCAATACCCACTAAAACATCAGGGCCAACATTTTGTGCTATTAGCTTATGTGCAAGGCAATTAACCCGACGGTTTAATTCATCATAGCTAAGCTTTTGATCTTCAAAAACGAGGGCTGTTTTTTCTGGCTGAGCTAGCACTTGTGCTTCAAAACGCTGCTGAATACTTAATTTAGCTGCTACATCTGGATAAGCAGGGTTTCGATCTTGAATGATATGCAGCTGTTCTGCTTGGTCAAGTAAAGGCAACTCGGCAATGCGCTCACTTGGTTTGGCTACAATCCCCTGTAAAAGCTGTTGCCAATGTTTGGCTAATCGCTCAATCGTGGATGGCTCAAATAAGTCCGTTGCATAGTTAAATGATGCAGAAATACCGCCTTCATATTCATTAATATCCAGCGTTAAATCAAATTTCGCCGTATGGCTGTCCCAGCTTACGCCTTCTACTTCTAAGCCTTCTACACTGGCCAATTGGGATTCTTTATTTGAGCCTTTCTCACTCAGGTAGTTAAACATGGCTTGGAATAACGGCGAGTGACTTAAGCTACGCTCAACTTGTAACGCTTCAACTAATTGCTCAAACGGTAAGTCTTGGTTGTCTTGCGCGTCTAACGTCGTTTGCTTAACTTGTTGTAAAAATTCATTAAAAGT
>JABSRT010000058.1 GCA_013214945.1 Gammaproteobacteria bacterium | reverse complement strand
AGGTTGTCGGTAAACACCACGTCCTGACTGGTTTGTGTTTCATCACCGATATAGATATTACTGCTAACATTATAATCGCCGATAACGATGGCACTGAAACCATCTTGCAACTGTGCCAGTTCTGAGTTTTCAATATGTAAGAGCTCACTCTCAACAAAACTACTGTCGCTCGTTAGATCACCGATTAAGATATCACGATCAACATCAATTGGTTTAACGGCCAATATGGCGCCAGAAGATGCTAGCTCTTCGGTGATGGTTAGTTGGTTTGACACAATAACAATATCTTCGCTGCCCGCATCAACTAAAGCTGATAACGTTTGGTTACCATTTAAGTTAGATGGGTCAAGGATCCAGTCGATCTCGCTCGGTAATGTTTGCTCAGCAACTGTTAATGGAGCACTGCCTGATAATTGTAAGCGACTTTCATTATCTGAGTTATCGAGAGAAAAGTCACCCACTATAATTGGGTTAATACTAAGGTCGAGTACATCGGCGCTGGCATCATGGATTGCTTGAGAAAAATCTACACTTAAATCTGCAGTCTGACCTTTAGCAAAAAACCAACTACGATCATCATTTAAATCATCGGTAACTAAATAACTTAAACCGATGTCAAAATCGGCTAACTCTAAAGTAAAAACATCATCGATTTCAAAAGTCGCGTTAGCTTCAGTGACGTTGAAACTTAAAATGGATAAATCAATTAGTGTGCCTTGAGGATCAAGAAGGGAGTAATTTGAGTTGGAGCTGACTGAGATATTGCCGTTTATTTCGAAGCCTGAGAAGGCGAGATTACCAATGAAGTCATATGAAGAGGAGTTAGTCGTAAAATAATCAATATTAAGTAATTCGCCATAGGTATTTTGCTGCTCGCTACCTAAAATTTCATTTAAAAAAGTAGAAGCACTGCCGATTGCTTTGGTAACCAATTTTAACTCTGTTTCTGTTTTTTCAACATCAAGATACAAATCGGTACCACTGATTGCTAAACCAGCAATGCTATCAAAGCTACCAGCTGATGAGCCATAAGTCATAATGCTAAACTCATCGCCAACTTCCGGGATAAAGCCATTTAATAATTCAATGCTAAGCGCACCATCGAATACTAAATTATTGGCAATATTAATTTGATCATATTGACTACCTGCTGCCAAACCAGCCAGTTCAATTGTAATTTCTGAAGTATCTGTGTTGGTCAAATCGTCAAAGTTCTGTACACCTGGCGAATAACCAGGACTCAGTTTTCCAGCATTTGTAACATCTAAATTTACAGAGCCGCTTCCACCAAGTGTATCTGTTGCGCCAATGATAAATTCACCACCAGACACATAAAGGTCTGTAGTAATATTCGCGACATTAAAGGCTAAGTCATCAACAACAAAATCGCTGTCCGCTTCCGGTCTTTCAAAGCCAGAAGTTTGCTGTGCCACATTATTAAATTGTTTAAAACTCGCTAAGGTATATTGTTCAGAAAAAGCATCAAGTGGTGCACTAGGCTCAAATAAACGAGTGCTAGCCACCTGCATGGCCCCAAAAACAGGATCACCAGAAAGTAAAATCCTAGATTCAAGGGCTTCGACTTTAAAAGCATTTTTAATCAACTCAGAGAGTTTAGTGCGCTTTTTGAACATTTTATGGCATTCCTTGACTTACAGCGTCATTGACGAATTAAGATAGTTAGTGCGAAGCAGATCAACAGCTTCTATCTAAATTATAAAAAGACGCAATACTACACTTCATTATTCATAAATGAAAATATCACAACAAGATTTCCTGGGTTAGAATTGAATTAAAAGCATAAAAAATTTCCCGATTAAAGATATCCCCATAAATAGAAGCTACTAGAGGTAAATTAATTCAAGGGCTAGAAATAAACAATAGATCATTATATCTATGATCTTGTTACGTTAAGTAGGAATGGGAAAAACCAGGTAATCGATTGGATCATTATTTAGTGACAGATGAACAACTGACTTTATTAAAAAAAGCCTTAACAGCCAATTAAATGCACTACCGGAAGATGCGAAGTATAAACTTTAATCACAAAAATCTAACAGAGGTAACTGTTGGTTAAATTTTGATACTTGTACGACTGAAGTTATCCAGCGGATGAAAACAAATTAAGCCAAGCTTGATCCGACAAATACTGTTATCAACACAGAACCTTCAGATCAAACCTGAGCAAAAATAGCGATTATTAATTTGAAACTAAATACTCTTTTAATAAAGTACCATCAGTTAACGCTAACGCGACTCTGGCTAGTTCAT
>JABSRT010000057.1 GCA_013214945.1 Gammaproteobacteria bacterium | reverse complement strand
GAATTAGTCCAAACGAGGCTGAAAGATTATTTAAGAAAGCCTCTTAAACTGTGGCCAAATTTAGTTGACCACAACACATTGGTTGATTTATCGTCTAAAAGTTATGAGTGTCCCTTATTATTTTCCCTTCCATCGTTTACTTGCTTTCAGTTTGAGTATGTTATCTAAAGTAACCAATGAAATCCCAAAGTGCTCATCACATTCACCCTTGTACTTTAGTACAGGTGATGAGTTCCAATATGTGTAAAGAGCATACAACGGAATCATGCTATCTTTAGCTGAAGATCGTAACAATTTAGAAGCTTGTGCTTGATTTCCAGATATATAATGTAACATATTATAGTCTTCTGTTTTCGGCGTGATCGTCTTAGCTTGAATCCTTATTCCTAAGTATTTTCTTCTTTTGGGACTTATAAACCACCAATCCCAGTCAGCGCCATTCTTGGATTCTTGATGCTTGCTAAATGACTTAACTAAAATATCTCTATGGTGATGAGCTAAAAAAAGCTGTAACAGCTCAGTTATTGTTTCTTCACCGATTCTTGAATTGTACTTTTTAGACTTTCTAAGTAACTCCCAAGAACATACAGATGCAAACTTAAAAAATTCTTTCATATACGACTATCTCATCAGAAAACTAACGCCAATCCAAGCCGCAGCGTGCTGGCGTGGTTTTTGCGCTTTTGTTGTTTGCAAAAAATGCGACAGTGTTAGCTGTCGGACTTTGGATACTTGTTAGATGAAATTACGCAATTTTATCTGTCCTTAGATAAGAGCGTAACTGCTGTTCCATCAAGTTTTTTATTTCATGTATCTTTACAAAAGATGCCCTAATTTCTTCTTTTTCATCATAATCATTCTTATTTAGCTTCCTGACTAATTTATTGAATTCATTAAATTCGTCAATTGCCTGTCCATGTAATTCAAAAGCTAGCGGACTAAGAATTAGTCTAATTCTAGGCTCTATTTTTTCCCAATCGAGCACAAAAGTATCCACTTTCTCCATGAACAAATCTTTTGTACAAATATCTGCCTTGGTAGGTGAGCCATATGCCTCAAACGAGGCTAATTGCTGACAGATTCGATAGTGTTCATAGTAAGTGGTGTAATAATTCACTATGTGATCTAATTGATTTTCGTAACTGGTCTGGTTCAAAGACATCTCGGACTTGACGAGCTCTAATTTATGAAGAATATCTGAATTCTGTTCTAGAAGAATTCTTTTTGAATGGATTCCTCCCAAATATGTCAACAGGGCTAAAACAAGCACTGCGCCTCCACCAAGCCAAGCAACAACTGATTCAAACTGACCTAGTACTTCGCTGATGTCCACAAACTTTCCTTTTCATCTAACGAGGCTGTAGAATTTATCATTCTCAGCCTAAATTTTTTATATGCGAAGACAATAATTGAGATTGTTATATTTATCAATAATTAACTGACTATTCGGTGACAATCATGTTTATGATCAATTAGAACATGCTGATAGGTTAAAGGCTGTTTTAGGGCCGGGTTGGTAGTCTTTAGCCTTCAATGCAGGCTATTTCGTAGCTTTTCTATATTATGGACTAGACAATACATCTGCCATTGGGCGTTCACTTTGTCTTTACCGCGCAGGGTAAATTTGTTCATTCCTTTATTGACGGTGATGTTGCCGAACACCGGTTCAATCATACCTAAACGTTTACTGTATTGCCGTCGGCCAATGCTGCTGTCTATTTTTATGCGCATTTTATCCGTGTAAGATAATTTCCGCTCGGCATTAAGTAAAAACTGGACTTGCCGTCCTCGGTCTTGAGGCGGTTTTCGCATACATTGCTGTTGTAATGGGCAGTGCTTACAGTCTTTTAAATATCCAGTAAATCGACTGTAACGTTTACCCTCGCTCTCAACATTCTTACAACTTAGCCACAGTAATTTTCCTGCTGGGCAACGGCACGTCATACGCTGTTCGTCAAAGTAGAAGTCCTTTGATGTAAATAATTTAGGCCTGCCTTTACTGCGTTTTAATCGTCGTTTTTCTTTTTCAGTGTGATAGGTTTCGCTGGTTTTAAACAATGGATTGCGACTTCTGAACTGAGTATCAGCAATGTAGGTATCTAATCCAGTACTCGCCATAAATTCTAGATTTTTCTCGCTATGAAAACCACTGTCTGCGGTGAATGCTGCTGTTTCGAATGTGTCTGGTGTGCCAAGTTTAACGAGTTGTTCTTCTAATTGTTTGACTGCTGGCGCTAAGGTTTGTTGTTCGCCGACTGAACCCCAAACTTTGGCCTGCATGATAATTTGGTGTTTGTCGTCATTTATCGCGATACC
>JABSRT010000056.1 GCA_013214945.1 Gammaproteobacteria bacterium | reverse complement strand
GACAACAATGCTATCGCGTTTACACTGTACGACTATTTAGAACTTGCCGATTGGAGTGGGCGAGCGATACACCCCAACAAAAGTGGTTCGATTGACGATACCACCCCAAAACTGATTGATAGGCTAGGGATTAGTCCAGACGATTGGATAGAAGTGATAAAGAACTTTAGGCGACAATATGGTCACTTTGCTGGCAGCGAATACGCGTTGCGCCAATGTGCAAACGACCACGGACAGTGCTGGTATAAAGGCGTCGGCTAAAACACCACGGTAAATACAACCTCTAACAGCCTTAGGCTGGCTTTGTCATGTCTGCGATTCGATAATTGTGAGTAAATTGGGCTCTAGTCACCTTACAAAAAATCAGTTCTAGAAAAACACTAGAACAGAGACCAAGAGAGGGCAGTTAGTAACCAATTGACTCAAGACGTTTAGCCGTCTAAATTATGTGGGTGTCTAATATTTTTTTACTCATAGCGGGGGAAATGGCCACAGACGATGAAGCCAGGGCGGGGCTCATGGTGATGATAGATTCGATTGCCAGTGCCGATGACTTGCTGGCGTGGGCTGAGTATTTGTCGCTGCCAGCAGACGGTTGGGAAGGCGACGGTGAGCCCCCAAGCGTTGATACGGCGATGAATATGTTTGACTTAGATAAAAGCCAGAGCGATTTTGGACCATTAGGAATGGTAATGGGTAGTGCATATGCGGCCAAAGCAAACCCTATCAAGCGCGTTGACATCGCGAGATTAACATTTTTATTTAGTAAAATTGGCAAAGGCTTTGCGAAGAAACTGGGAAAAGTTGATGGTGCTAAGTTGGTTGCTGCCGTTAAATCAACGACTAAGGGTATGAAAGTTACCGATGCACAAGGGTTGCGACAATTAGTCCACACGCCCTTGGCACTTTTTTCTGCCAAGGCCATTGGACCTGCATTGAATCGAAAGTTTATGCAGACAACAAAAAATCTTAGAATGTCCCCATTGTCGCTAATGGCCGTTGTTACCTATCTTGAAATGCATAAACAGCAAGATTGCGCCGAGATATATCCAGAATGTAAACCTTTTCCTGCTCAAATCGTGGGCGAACTTAATAAGCTGTATGCTACTGCATTCGCTAGCGCTCTTAATGATAATGTGCATTGGATCGGCGGGCGCGAAATTGGCGGCGCATTCCACATGGCGATGTTGGCCGTCAAACAGTTGAGTTATGAGCTCTATGATGTATCGTCGGAGAAGCCAGTCGGTATGGAAGTCAGTCGCGAAATTAACCTTGTGACGGTTGATGAACGCGGAAGAGCGAAACTATTAGGGACATCTTATAAACGGCGTGTTGATATCGTACTGCAAGGCAGCGAAACAAAAGTTGATGAAAATGAATCTGAAAATAACATATGGGTTGAAGTTAAATCATTAAAATACAAGTCTAAATACTTGGATAGTTGGAAACCGTGGAATCTTAAAGGTAACAACTATTCCTACCACCGCCAGTTTTATTTAGATCGGGTAGCTAGCACTACTAATCAACTAACGGGGGTAGGAAATCGAGAGTTAAGAAGATCAGAGGATTTTGAATGGTGGTTACAAAGCTTTACACGTAAGAGCAGGAAAAGTTATCAGCCAAATAACATGACTGAAGTGGCAAAAAAATTGCGCTTATTGCCTTCTTCTCGAAGCAATATGGTTTATGGAAGTCTGGGGTTTACTAGTCGAGATGCAGCAGATAAAGCGCACAAGCAATCTCACGTAACGAGTCGCTTCAACCAGCTAAGCATAAAAACATGGTTACTAGAGGATGCTAAGTCCATCTTACTTGATGGGATAGACCCAGAAACAATTAACGAATTAATTAACGACGGCGGATAATATGTCAGACTGGAAATTAGATGATAAAGAATGGGTTAAAGCGCGTAAAAAGGCTTGGCCCGAGTATAAATTTAATATTGAAAAAAGCGGCATGAGTGGATGGATAAACGTAGATAAACTTCAACACAAAAATGCTGAAAAATATTTTTTATCGGGGAATAGGGATGCATTAGTACAATTGTATACACATTTTAACGACAGTCTGCTGTTAGAGTTGTGGATCCATCCAAGTGCAGAATTTAGCACGTTAAAGGATGTGTTTTTTCGTCATCTTAAAGAAAAACCAGAATTTACACGTTCGCCTACCATTAGCATCTATCGAACTCGTGATATAAATTTTTTTCGTCCATTATGCTTTTACGAGGCAAATATTAAATTCAAAGGAAGCAGCCGTTTAAACGGTAGAGACCGATTAATTGACGCTGTTTTTATGCCTCAAACGTTATCTGAGGAACTTGTACTCGCTAATAAAGATGAGCATTACACGATTGCACGTAACCATTTCTTAGGAGGGTGCACTCAGTTTGAAGATTTTTTTGCCCGTGACAACAACTTAGATGTGGATATTTGCCAAATTAAGGTTGCCTATTGGAAAGACGCGCTGATGATGGGGGTCGATTCTGTAGATAATTTCAAAGCATTTGAATGGATGTTAGAAGAACTTGATAAGGTAGTACTTAGCCCTGAAAATTATCAGCCATGCCAGCTTAGATTGGCCTCTGAAATAGAAGCCGTACTTAGTGAACATACAATTCCAGAAGTACTTAAGACCCAAATTTCAAAATTACGTCAACTTGAAGAGCTATGATCAGGAATTTATTATGGAAATGACTGGAAAAATAATTGTTAGATGTGACAAATCACAATTAGAAATAATTATTGAGTTAATCGCCGAAAACTGTGACGTTGATGACAGCTCATATAAAAAAGGTCTGCTACAGGTTTTCATTAGTGGCTCATACGCGCTAGAGGAGGACATTAATAATGCGATTTCTGCTTTAGCAAAGACAACGCCCGAAACAATTCTAGGTTGGCTAGAAGGTGATGAAGATCCTAGTGTAACGCTATTAAGTAGCGCAAAAGATCAAGGTGTATCAGTTAATAAACTAGATGCTGGGTTATTTGAATTCCTCGAAGACTGCGAGATTGACGACGAAGAATTAACCGAGCAACATCAATTAGCACTGACACTTGGGCCTGCTAAATTCTTTACCCAGCATTTTAATACTTGGTTTGCGCCATATAAGAGTTGCTTAGCCCCCAAACCCTTTAAAACGACATTAAAGGATATTATTGAAAACGCCGAGTGTTAGATCTTTAAGTTTAGTTTTTAACGGGAATGATAGCTTTAAAAAGAAATATTAGACATATATGGACGCTCTCCTACTGTCAAGGCATTAGCCAAACTTTAATGTCGCTCTAGCGGCACTATTTTTTCTTATTGAAGAGTAAATATTAGACACCCAAAAATTTTAGACGGCTAATTACTTTTTGTACTAGGCTAGAGTCCTACTAAACGAGAG
>JABSRT010000055.1 GCA_013214945.1 Gammaproteobacteria bacterium | reverse complement strand
TTAACGAGGTTCTACAGAACATAAAAAAAGCGATCTCGATGAATGTTATTGGGTGATCTTCTTCATGTTATTACGCATAAACACCGGGCGATGTATTTAGCAGAACTTGATGAGTTGAGACAAGATCTACTTGATGATAATTTTCGCAGTCGTGATTATCGCGCGGTTGAGCGGTTACTGCAAATTTTCACTGAGTTGTGTGTTGGTTTGTCAAAGCATTGGTTGAAAACTATCGTGCGTGAATCAGCAGGACAAGCCTATCAAACTTTTTCCTTGCTCAGGGAACACAATCAAATTAGTGCGGATGAATTATCGAACTGGCGAAAAATCATAGACATGCGAAATTACTTGGTGCATGACTACTTAACTATTGATTTAACCGTGTTAGAAAATGTTATTCGCAAGGGTCACTATAGCCAGCTAAGTGATTTTAGCCAACGCGCTATTATGCATTTGAAAAAGCATGAAGCGTGTACTTAGCCAAAATAAGCACAGGTAAAGGTGATGATCTTTTCCCTTAATTTACTCGGCACTTTCGGTGTTTTTCTAGGCTCTCGTCGTACTACTTTTCGAACTAGATCAGAGGCAGCCTGTCATTAGTACCATAATGAGTGTGTGGAAGATTAGGATGATTTAAACTTACGCGCCCAGCAGCTAAATAAGCATGAATATAATTATGGCGAACGGGTATTACAAGTTCTTATTGAGTCTTGAATAGATTTGGCTAAGCATTGGGTTAAACAAGAACGCAATGTATAGCTTAATAAAATTGTTTTGCTCGATTAAGTATGTCTAATGTCAATGACCATTGTAAGTTATACTATTTTTAGGATTAATAGCCTTGGTGGCTCTATTAAATGATAAGGATTAAGCATGACTGTTTTTGTTACGGGTGGCGCAGGTTATATTGGCAGTCACACGATTGTTGAGTTGTTAAATGAAGGCCAACAAGTGGTGGTGCTCGATAACTTGAGTAACTCGAGTGAAGAGGCGTTGCGTCGTGTTGAGGGAATTACCGGTAAATCGGTGACTTTCTATCGCGGGGATGTACTAGATGCACCATTGCTTGATTCTATTTTTAAAAAACATGATATTGGATCAGTTATTCATTTTGCTGGGCTTAAAGCCGTTGGCGAGTCGGTGTCTTTGCCGCTTAAATATTATCAAAACAATGTCGCTGGTACATTAGTACTGTGTGAGGCGATGGCTAAAGCGAACGTTAAGAACTTAGTGTTTAGTTCGTCGGCTACCGTTTATGGCGATCCTGCCTCTTTGCCAATAACCGAAGATTTCCCAACTGGGGCGACCAATCCTTATGGTCAATCGAAGTTGATGGTTGAATATGTACTTAGCGATTTAGCAGCGTCGGACTCCAGCTGGAATATTGCGGTGTTACGTTATTTTAATCCGGTTGGGGCCCACAAAAGTGGTTTGATTGGGGAGGATCCTAATGATATCCCGAATAACTTGATGCCTTTCATCGCACAAGTGGCTGTGGGCAAACGTGAGCAGCTTAGCGTGTTTGGCAGTGATTATGATACCCATGATGGCACTGGCGTGCGTGATTATATTCATGTGGTGGATTTGGCCCAGGGACATTTAAAGGCACTGGTTAAGTTAAATAGTTCTCCAGGTTTAGTTACTTATAATTTGGGCACTGGTGTGGGTTATAGCGTGCTTGATATGGTGAAGGCTTTTGAGGTAGCGTGTGGTAATGCCATCGCTTATCAACTGGTTGAGCGTCGCCCTGGCGACATTGCTGCTTGTTATGCAAATCCTGACAAGGCTGCTCAGGAGCTTGGTTGGGTCGCTACTCACAAGATCGAGGATATGGCCAATAGCAGTTGGCTGTGGCAGTCGAGTAATCCGCAAGGATATAACGCTTAATGTGCATGAAAATGGTGGCTTTGGTCACCATTTTTCGTTTTGGGTGTCGCAGACGTCTAATTCCCCCGGAAATTAATAGCACCTATTAACGATGCCATTACACATGCCTTGCTGTGAGGTGATTTTTAAATGATGACATTAATTATTAGAACGGTTCTTGCTGATAAGTACTATTTAAGTTTGGTAGTTTTTTCCACCGAACTATTGTCGCTTTGAGTGCTGATTAGACTGCCTATTTTTAGTTTTGAGACTAAGCTTTTAATATTATTGTCGCTGATGTAGGCAAGGATGTTAATTTGGAATTAAGCGCTTGGTTGTGACTGTAGTGAGGTAGGCTAAGCGATAGACTTATAATAATGAAAGGATGCTTTATGTCTAGGTACCAACAAATACAAGATCAACTTGTCACAACCCCTAAAATTTGGTTAGTTACTGGAGTGGCTGGCTTTATTGGGTCTAACTTACTTGAAACCTTGCTGCTTTTAGATCAACAAGTAGTCGGGTTAGATAACTTTGCAACCGGCCATCAGCACAATTTAGATCAAGTTAAAGCCAGTGTTAGTGAGCAGCAGTGGCTTAGGTTTATCTTTATTGAAGGCGATATTCGAAACTTTGAGCATTGCCAGCAAGCGGTGAGTGGGGTTGATTATGTATTGCATCAAGCTGCGTTAGGTTCTGTGCCGCGCTCAATCGCTGATCCGGTGTTAACTAATTCGGCAAATATCACCGGCTTTTTAAACATGTTAACTGCGGCAAAAAATGAGCAAGTGAGTAACTTTGTTTATGCGGCGTCTAGTTCAACCTATGGCGATCACCCAGCACTGCCCAAGGTAGAAGAAAACATCGGTAACCCGTTGTCACCTTACGCGGTGACAAAATATGTTAATGAACTTTATGCTGGGGTATTTAAGAAAACCTATGATTTTAATACCGTTGGTTTACGCTATTTTAATGTCTTTGGTAAACGACAAGATCCTAATGGTGCTTATGCCGCTGTTATTCCTAAATGGACATCGGCGCTCATTAATGGCGAAGAGTTATTCATTAATGGTGATGGCGAAACCAGCCGAGATTTTTGTTTTATTGAAAATACCGTGCAAGCTAATATTTTGGCGGCTATGGCACCAGAGCAAGGGCTAAACCAAGTTTATAATGTTGCGGTAGGCGATAGAACCACACTTAATGAGTTATATGGCAGCATTAAAGCCGCGCTAGCTGTTAACGGTGTTAATTATACTAAGCAACCTGTGTATCAAGATTTTAGGGCTGGTGATGTCCGCCACTCTCAGGCTGACATTTCTAAAATTAGCGAGTTACTGGGTTATCGACCTGATTATCAAATACAGCAGGGCATTGATAAAGCGATGCCTTGGTATATTAAGTTTTTAAGCGGAAATACCGTTGGCAAGTAAGCGCACAACTAACCAGTTGCGCTTAGCCTGACGTGTAATCGAGCTGCACATTCCACGGCATCAATGCCGTTAAATCGGTTTGTTCATCTAAATTAGGCAGTGTTTTGAACAAGTGCTGGAAGTAGAAATATGGATTGATGTCATTGGCCCGGCAAGTCATCACGATACCATAAAGCGTCGCGCTGGCCTCAGCTCCTTTAACCGATTGTGAGAACATCCAATTTTTCCTGCCTGTGGTGAACGGCCTGATATCTCTTTCGGTAAT
>JABSRT010000054.1 GCA_013214945.1 Gammaproteobacteria bacterium | reverse complement strand
ATAATGTCACCTAAATTAATATGAGGTGAGTATATCACCTCTAGTTAGGTGGCCAAATTCACTGTACCACTACAATGAGTAGCGTCTGTACCTATGGAATAAATCTTGTGACAATAGATAGAAATAATGCATTAACATTGATTAGAACGGGCTTGATAGACAAGCAACCTGTTTCAAATAGTACGTTAAATGAGTACGTACTTTCAATTAAGGAAAACTGGGATTCCATCAACTCTAAAATCAACTTTTCTAGTAATCTGACTAGTGTGGAATGGCGAGATTTAGAGGCTGCTAAAAGTTGGTGTATCAATCTTGCTAACACTGCCTTAATAAAGGAAAGAGAATATAGAAGTACGGGTGAAATAACTGACGATTACGATTGTATAACTATAGATTCAGAGAAACGGCTTAAAGATTTTTTCAGTAATTTATCAAAATAAATCTGGTTGTAACTCGTCAACATCTTTCTTGTATGCTTTCTTGATAATGCGGTAAATATTTTGAATGGACATGTCGAATTCTCTGGCTAGTTCGACATGGTTAAAGCCGTTAAACTTTTTGTAGATTTGATGGTGAGTTAAAATGGCTTCTATCTCTCGGCCCTTTGGAAAGTAGAACTGTTCGCCTCCAAATGTATGACGTAGTTTGTCACAAGTACCGCGAGCGATTTCTTCAGCTGTTTCCTGAGTGATACCTTTGGTAAGTAACTCAGATTCTATATGGATGATGATTTGCATTAATAGTGCTGCAGAACGCTCGCTTGAACTCATATAATTTACCCTTCTGATATTTATTCATCGTTTTAGTGAATATGGTTTGGGGTAAGCCTTGGATTTATTCAAGACTAGGCTCCTGATTTATAAGCTGGAGCCTATCCTTTTTTAAACTTTATTTCGAGTCCTTATTAATAGTAGCTTGATGCTCGTTAATAACCGTCTGGCAGGTAATGTAAGCATCATTCATCGTCTGATATACGGGGTTGTCATTAAGGTTTTGAACCATCTCTATTATACGTTCGCTGTGATTGTTAGATAATAGATCTTCTTGGTTCAATTCAATTACCGATTTATATATAGGCGGCAGTGCATTTTCTAATAGTCTAAAGTGCCAACGTTTTAGCTGCTCTATTAATGTATGAAGCATGTTTCCTTTGAGCCATTCTAATTTGGTGATCGGTTCACCTTTATTAAGGCTCTTCGATTGGTTTGCAGCCCACTTAGCCAGAGCTTGTTCTGAGCCGTCATTTAAAAAGCCTTGGTGACTCATGTGAATCCAAAGTTGGCGTAGTTTATCGAGCTGGGTGTGTGTGGATTTATTGCTGGTTTTAGGGCTGTAGCTCTTCTTAGCCTTTGGTTTGAAGCCTTTTGACTTCAAGAACTCAAGAATCTGAAATAGCTCAGATATATTCATGTTGCTGCAGCTTGTCTTGCCAGTGATCGATTGCAAGTTAGCGCGGTAGCTTTGATCATCGATGGCCAGCTGGCCTTTGGCAACATGGATTAGTTGGATGTACCAGGACTTGGGTTTGAATTGAGCTTTCATAGTTTTTCCTCGTTAGATAATGACAAAACAGCAGTCTTGTGTTTGTTATTTACTGATATAAAATCATCTTCGTCTTTAGTCACTTTTATCTGGACTTGGACGCCATTTATCTCAGCAATGACTCTCGATTCGTCGATGTGAAAGCCTTTCTTAATGTCATTCAGCATTTCTGTAATTGTGTGCTCTATTTGCGATAATTTAATATTTTTATTCATCATTGCTCTCTTCTGCTGTGGCATTTAGGTGGAGGCTTAGTAGAAATTCACCCAGTTTATTTGTGTAATGGAAGTACGAAGTACTCATAAATAGTAAAAATACTGAGCTGTATATATGAGGAAAAGTTTCCCCCAAAATAATAAATTCAATAGACGCAAAAATAAGCTCAGCAAAAATTGTCACTCCAAACCATAGCCAAGTCATTTTTTGAATATTTAACGAGCACAGACAAAACAGTTTTCTTTTAAATTTTCCATCAATTTTAGTGTTTGCGTTAATTATCATAATTATTCCTCAATAAAAAAGGGCCTTTCGGCCCTGTTAATGTTTATCGTAACTAGGCAGCTGTTTCTTCCAGCCACGCTTTTGCTTTGGCTATTACATCTTTTGAGGTTTCTTTACCTTTACTGTGAATTGGCAAGCCTATATCCCCGACAAAAGCTTTCAACACGGGGGTTAAGTCTACGAACTCAATTGATGTTGTAATTTCAAAGCCTAATAAATACCTTGCGCGTTCCTGTGATGTTGGTAAATTTTTAACGTGGTATAAATCGACCGTTGCCTTATCTATTTGCCACTCATAATTAATAAAAATGCGATCTTTGCCGTTAACTTTTGCCTTGCCATCGGTAATTTCAACGGTCATAGGTTCGTTATCGTCATCATCCATACGTGCTAAATACTTGCCTTCAGCTAGAGGCTTAGTTTCATGGAATACCCAAGAGTTGTTGTTAGATTTTTCAACGTTAGTCATTATTAAGTCCTTTGGTTTGGGGCCTCTCGGACCCAATCAATTACGATGCTTTAGCTGTTTTTCCTACACTAATGCGGTTATATATTTCTTCGCGGTGAACCGCTACATCACTAGGGGCATCAACACCAATGCGAACTTGGTTACCTTTAACACCAAGTACGGTGACTACAATGTCATCACCAATCATCAAACGTTCACCGACTCGGCGGGTTAAAATCAGCATGTTATTTCCTTTTAAAATTCGTCTTGCTTGTTTAATTGTTTTTGTTCTTCGAGTTCTTCAATTCTTCGACGTCTTTCTACTGCTGAACCGTTGGACTTTTCCGGCCGTATCTGTTCTTGATAAGCAGTCTTAACATTGATATGGAATTGGCTCGCTTCATTGGGTCTATGCATGATTAACTCCTTATTATAAGGCGGCGAGATCAAGTGAAATTGCTTGCCATGCATCGTCAGTAGTACGGCGCTGGTAGAAACGGATATACTCTTTGCTGTCGGTGACTTGGATAGAATCGGCGATAGCTTGCATAGCACGGTCCCAACGCTCGTCCTCCATATTGAGCTTGCGTAAACCTAAGATACGACCAGCAGAGACCTGCCCCTCTTTATCCACCTGAAAGGCATGTTCAACCAACGTGCGAATGCGGTCACTTGCACCGTCTGACCAAGCGTGAATGCATTCATCGACCAGCTGCTTGGCAACCTGCAGACGTTCGTCAAATTGCATTAATTCGGTAACGGCTAACTGAATTTTTAAGGTACTGTCAAAATTCATCAGAGTGATGTTGCCTTTTTTACCGCCCAACTTGACGTTGTATTCATCAGCAGACAGCGCAACAAAGGTTTTTACCTCTGTCATCATGGTCTTCTTAAAGGCTACCAGCGCAGCCTTTTGCTTTATGGCTAACTCCGTCAAGCTGGCGACTAACTCGTCACGTACAAGGTCAATCGCCTTGATGTTACTTAGGGCAACTAAATTGCCTTTTGCATCTTTCTTAAACCCTGTTGGGATTGCTATTACTTCACTCATGCATATTAACATCCATGGAGATCACCTAATAACATCGATGGAGATCATTCAATAACATCCATCAAGATCAGCTAA
>JABSRT010000053.1 GCA_013214945.1 Gammaproteobacteria bacterium | reverse complement strand
ATTAGCTGATCTTGATGGATGTTATTGAATGATCTCCATCGATGTTATTAGGTGATCTCCATGGATGTTAATATGCACCGTTAAGGGAAGTTCCTCTTTTATCTCCTTACAACGCTGCTCGTTAACGTCTGCATACCGGCAATTGTGTTGATTGAAGAAGTCCAATAGTGTTTGTTTCCTAGCCTTTTTCACATCAGCTAACGATGGCCAACGCGAGATGAAATCGCAAAACACCATAGTATCTTTTTCTTTAAACCAATCAATGGGCTGAGGATAATAGTTTTTAAGTGTTGCGGTGATTTTATTGGACAAATTAACGCGGTCTTGAACCAGCTTACGACGATATTCGACCAGCTGTGCTAGTTCGCGTATTTTCTCTTTTTCAGGCGCTATCGCTCGGAGCTTACTCATATGCAGCCTAAGTATCTCAACTTGAATAGCGGCATCGGTTGGATCATCTTTGGCACCACTTTGTGAAAACGCCTTGCGGTATTTAGCAACGCTAGATGGGTTGATGGGAAATAACACGATGTGCTTATATTTAGACAATGCATATATTAAAGGGCCTTTTTTAAGCTCACAGCCAACAGCAATTAATTGCTTTGGATAACGGGTGGCGAGTTCTTGGGCCCACTGGTGGATAGCCTTGGGCGTTGTTGGAATGATGGATAAGTTGAGTTTATTAGAGTTGATAGGGTTTTCACAAATATCATGTTTTTTATCAGCCCAATCAATGCCAATTAACGCGGAAAAATCTTCAATAACAAAGGCTTTCATTATTGACCTCCTAGGCGTAAAGTAGCCAATGGAATATGCTTGATTTGTTTCTCGCAGGTCTTATAGATAGTCGGTATGACGACAATCCCTGAGTATGCGTGTTGAAACAAATGACTTCTGTTAGCTCGAATGTCTTGTTATAAACATGGTGTGTTTTACCTCAAATATTCGTAACTAACAGAAGCATATTCCCCTTATTTTAAGTAAAGGTAAATTATTTAAAATAAGGGAACGGACAAACTATAAGCGCCTAAACTGGGACAACTTTTCGCTACGCATTTTTGTGTTGCCGCTACGCGTCAGTATTACACAAAAATGCTTCACTACAAGCTGCCCGTTAGGCGGGCGTTGAGGCTGTAGAATTTATCAAAAAAGAACGTTTTCACGTTCTTTTTTAGTTTATGACTTTTGTATAAATATTAAGCTTGAACCGTGATCCGGTCTGTGATCTAATGGTTATTATTCACCCTGAGTGAAACAAGATGCCCAACTACAAACCTGATTTATCTTGTCAAAATAAATTCATCCCTATCGATTTCTCCCAGCAAATTATTCCTGGTACCTTTGAGTATGCATTAGCTCATATTGTCGATAATCGCCTTGACCTGTCTGGTTTTGATAAATGGTATTCTAACGATAAAAAAGGCGCGGCAGCGTACTCTCCGCAGGTGATGTTAAAAATTATTCTGCTAGGTTATTCAAGAGGATTAATTACTAGCCGTCGTATTGCAGATGCTTGCGCGACTAATATTATGTTCATGAGTTTGTCTGGTGATAGCCAGCCACACTGGACATCAATAGCTGCATTTGTTGCAAAAATGGAAGACCAAATTGAGCCATTATTCACGCAAGTACTGATGATTTGTGATGAGGAAGGGTTAATCGGCCGAAACATGTTTGCCATTGATGGCTGCAAGATTAAGTCGAATGCGAGCAAGGAATGGAGTGGCACACATGAAGAACTTGGCCGTAAACACGCAAAACTCAAACGAGCAAGCCAGCGTATTATCGCAAGGCATCAAGCGCAAGACAGTCTAAGTGAACCTGAAAAAACTCATGACATAAAGCAAAAAGATAAACTCGATAAAAGTGCTGATAAAATAGCGAAATTCTTAGCTTCAAGTGACGAAAAACTCGGCGCGACAAACAAACCAGTAAAGAGCAACATCACCGATCCTGACAGTGCCAAAATGACCACAAGTAAAGGCACAATTCAGGGTTACAATGGTATCGCGATAAATGACGACAAACACCAAATTATCATGCAGGCCAAAGTTTGGGGTTCAGTCGGCGAACAACAAACGTTAGCCCCAGCAGTCAAACAATTAGCAGAACAACTCGCTAAACTCGGCACACCAGACACATTCTCAACAGCAGCATTCACCGCTGACAGTGGTTTTCATAGCGAGAAAAACCTAGAGTTTATGGCGAGTACAGGATTAGATACCTACATTGCTGATACTCAGTTCAGAAGTCGTAATCCATTGTTTAAAACCAGTGAAACTTATCACACTGAAAAAGAAAAACGACGATTAAAACGCAGTAAAGGCAGGCCAAGATTATTTACATCAAAGGACTTTTACTTTGACGAGCAGCGTATGATGTGTCGTTGCCCAGCAGGAAAATTACTGTGGCTAAGTTGTAAGAATGTTGAAAGCGAGGGTAAACGTTACAGTCGATTTGCTGGATATTTAAAAGACTGTAAGCACTGCCCATTACAACAGCAATGCATGCGAAAACCGCCTCAAGACCGAGGGCGGCAAGTCCAGTTTTTACTTAATGCCGAGCGGCAATTATCTTACACGGATAAGATGCGCATAAAAATAGACAGCAGCATTGGTCGACGGCAATACAGCAAACGTTTAGGCATGATTGAACCGGTGTTCGGCAATATCACCGTGAACAAAGGGATGAATAAATTTACTTTGCGAGGTAAAGACAAAGTAAACGCCCAATG
The DNA here is from genome assembly GCA_013214945.1 of Gammaproteobacteria bacterium. NCBI lineage: Bacteria > Pseudomonadati > Pseudomonadota > Gammaproteobacteria > Gammaproteobacteria bacterium. The sequence goes on along the minus strand of JABSRT010000053.1, from coordinate 2,489 downwards.
GCAGATGTATTGTCTAGTCCATAATATAGAAAAGCTAAGAAATAGCCTACATTGAAGGCTAAAGACTACCAATCCGGCCTTAAAACACCCTTTAACCTATCAGCATGTTCTAATTGATCATAAACATGATTGTCATCGAATAGTTAGTTAATTATTGATAAATATAACAATCTCAATTATTGTCTTCGCATATAAAAAATTTAGGCTGAGAATGATAAATTCTACAGCCTCGTTAGGCTTATAAAATAGTTATGTGTATCAATTTACGTTTAGGATCAAAATGAAAGACAATTTTAAATCGTTTCATAATGTGAGCACTGAAGAGCTTAAAGAATCGTGGGCTGAAGAAAAGACTATATTCGTATTTGATACAAATGTATTTCTAAACCTTTATGGTTATGCAAAGCAAACACGTGATGACTTCTTCAGACTGATCAAAAAGTTGGGTGATAGAGTTTGGATTCCCCACCAAGTTGGTCTTGAATATCAACGCAGAAGATTGGAAGTAATAAAAAATGAGAAAGTTGTTTTTAATGATATCGAAAGTAACTTGCAGAAAATTGAAAATGTATTTAAAGGTGACTTCGAACAATTAGCTTTAAAAAGAAGATTCCCAAAGCTAAATGAAAGTACTGAAAAACTTGAAAAAGAAATTAATAAATCTATAAGCAACTATAAAAAATCTGTCTCTCATTGGAATAATGAGCAGCCGTGTGTCAGGTCACATGACGAAATAAGAGACCTACTAAATAAATATTTTAATGGGAATGTTGGTGAAAAGCCAAATGATCAAGATTGGTTAGATAAACTGTATGCGGAAGGAGAACAGCGTTACAAAAACAAAATTCCACCTGGATTCAAAGACGCGGATAAAGCTAATCGAGGTGAAGATAGCTTCTATCATTTTGATGGTTTGTATTTTGAGAGGCAATATGGTGATTTGATTCTTTGGAAGCAATTATTAAGTAAAGCAGCCAGTGAAAATATCGATAATGTTATTTTTGTAACTGATGATTCAAAGGAAGATTGGTGGTATAAAATAAATTCAAATGGTAAAAAAACCATAGGTCCATTAGCTGAGCTTCAGGCTGAAATATATAGAGAGTCTGAGATACAAAAATTTCATATGTATAGTACGTCATCCTTTATGGAAGATGGTAAAACAAATCTATCAGTTGTTGTTAATAAGAGCTCTATAGAAGATGCAGGAATCCAACATCTTCAACCTTTAAATCGAGATGATATTCTTAAAAATCAAAAAATCATACGCTCATACCGAGATTCTCTAGCTGGAAATGAAGAGATTAAAAGAGCACAAGAAATCATACGCTCATTTCGAGATCCTCTAGCTGAAAACGATGAGATGAAAAGAGCACGAGAAATCATGCGCTCGTATCGAGACCCTCTAGCTGAAAATGAAGAGATTAAGAGAGCGCAAGAAATCGTGCGTTCGTATCGAGCTCCTCTAGTTGAAAATGAAGAGATTAAAAGATTACAAGAAATCATGCGTTCGTACCGAGAACCACTGGTTGAGAATGAAGAGATTAAGATAGCACAAGATTTTTTGCGCTCGTATCGAGCTAAAAAGAAAGATGATGATTCAAATAAAATATGAGACACCCACAAATTTTAGACGGCTAATTTCTTTTTGTACTAGGCTAGAGTCCTACTAAACGAGAGTGGGAGTAGCATCATGGCTAGAGCGAGAGGAAGTCTCATCGATTTATCGGCGACATCGTATTATCACGTGGTTTCACGGTGTGTGCGACGTGCATTTTTATGCGGCGAAGACCCATACACGGGGCAGGATTATAATCATCGACGTCAGTGGGTATTAGACAAAATACATTTGTTATCGAGTATTTTTGCCATTGATATCGCCGCTTACGCGATTATGAGCAATCATTATCACTTGGTATTGCGTGTCGACCGTGAACAGGCATTAGCATGGTCTCATGATGAAGTAATTGAGCGTTGGTATCGCCTTTATCATGGCAATCCTTTAGTTGATATGTATCGCAGTGGTTTGATTGACGATGAGGCAAGTCTTAATAAAATCGCTGAATTTACAGCGCTTTGGCGAGAACGTCTCTATGATATTAGCTGGTTTATGCGCAACCTTAATGAATACATTGCCAGAGCTGCCAATAAAGAAGACAAGTGCACCGGTCGCTATTGGGAAGGACGATATTACTCCCAAGCGTTACTTGATGAACAAGCCCTGCTCAGTTGTATGATGTATGTTGATTTAAACCCTGTGCGAGCGCAGATGTGTGATGATTTAGAGCATAGCGATTACACTTCGATTCAAGCAAGAATCACACAATATAAGAAGTATACCCAATCGTCACAAGAGCCGACTGACAATAAACCCACAGAACAACCACGCTATTTAATGCCCTTTGGCTCAACTGAAGACAACAATGCTATCGCGTTTACACTGTACGACTATTTAGAGCTTGCCGATTGGAGTGGGCGAGCGATACACC
>JABSRT010000052.1 GCA_013214945.1 Gammaproteobacteria bacterium | reverse complement strand
CATCATCGCTTGTCCGCGATAACCACGAGCAAGCAATTCACCACCAATGCATAACTCTCCGATAACGCCGATAGGTGTAGTGTTTAAATTCACATCTAAAATATAGGTGGTGCTTCCACTAAGTGGCCGCCCAATAGGTATATCTGACGGGATCTCCTTTTCGCTATTAACGTAACAACTACAATCAAATATTGTAGAGGATACTGTCGTTTCTGTTGGTCCATAGGTGTTAAGTAAAGCAACTTCTTTCATGCTTGCCTTGCAAGCTCGTAAACCTTCCTGACTCAATGCTTCGCCACCTATACTGATCTGACGCAGAGATCCATAGCTACGCTCTTCCAACAAAGAGAAATCACTCACCAACTGATACCAATAAGCTGTAGATAAATCAGCAACACTAATATTATGTTTTAAGACTTGTTGATAAAACTCTTCGCTACCCCAAAGTTCTTGCCCTCTTAATACCACTGATGCACCACAACATAACGCAGGGTATAGCTGTTCAACAAAAGCATCAAAGTTAAACGTAGCAAATTGCAAAACGGTATCGTTTGATGTTAAATCTAGCATTTCAACAGACCTCACGGCATGACGAACTAGAGAAGAATGATCAATGCAGACCCCTTTAGGCCGCCCAGTGCTGCCTGATGTAAAAATGATATAAGCAAGATTATATGGATGAACAAGATTAGGGATATTGTGTTCGCTATAGCCAATTGCTATATCGTCATCTAACAACAAGACATTAACATCAGCTGAAACCGATAACTCATCAATAACGTTACTTTGGGTTAATAGCAGTTTAAGACCGCTATCTTCAATCATATGCGTTAAGCGCTCTGTTGGATATTTCGGGTCAAGTGGCACATAAGCCCCACCCGCTTTCAGTACAGCCAACAAACTAATAATCATGTCAAACGAACGTTCAACCGAAATACCTACTGGCACATCCGGGCCGACACCTAGCTCTAATAGTTTGTGCGCTAAACGGTTAGCTTTCTCATTTAACGTTTGATAACTAATTTTTTCATCATCTAGAATTAAAGCCGTTTTATGTGGGTTAAGCTCAACTTGTTGCTCAAACAACTGATGAATACAAACCTCGGTATCGTAACTAACCGCGGTATCATTCCAGTCTTCGATAATGTGTTTTTTCTCTGCCTGGTCAAGCAAAGGCAACTCAGCAATGCGCTCATTCGGCTTGGCTACAATTCCCTGTAAAAGCTGTTGCCAATGTTTGGCTAATCGCTCAATGGTGGATGGCTCAAATAAGTCCGTTGCATAGTTAAATGATGCGGAAATACCGCCTTCGTACTCATTAATATCCAGCGTTAAATCAAATTGCGCCGTATGACCATCCCAGCGTACGCCTTCTACGGCTAAACCATCAATATTAGCAAGTTGGGATTCTTTGTTTGAGCCTTTCTCACTCAGGTAGTTAAACATGGCTTGGAATAACGGCGTGTGACTTAAACTACGTTCAACTTGTAGTTTCTCAACCAACTGCTCAAACGGTAAGTCTTGGTTGTCTTGCGCGTCTAACGTCGTTTGCTTAACTTGTTGTAAAAATTCATTAAAAGTTAAGTCATCTGCAAAGTCTGCACGTAATACTTGAGTATTAACAAAGAAACCAATTAAGTTTTCAGTTTCTAGTCGATTTCGGTTCGCAATCGGTGTGCCAACCCGTATTTCTTCTTGACCACTGTAACGATGTAATAGCGTTTGGAATGATGCAAGCAACAAGGTAAACAAGGTGGTGCTTTCTTGATTTGCTAGCTGTGTCAGGTTATTGATGAGTTCGCTGTCTAGCGCTACGCTTTGACTTGCTCCGGCATAGCTCGCTTGCATTGGACGTGCATGGTCTGTTGGTAATTCCAGTACTGGATGCTCTGTCCCTAATTTTTCACGCCAATACGTTAACTGACGTTCTCCTTCCTCGCCTTCTAAACGCTCACGTTGCCATACGGCATAATCGGCATATTGAATCGGTAAACTTGGTAGCTCTGGTGTTTGATGTTGGCTAAACGCACTATACGCTTGCACTAATTCACTCACCATTAACTGCATTGACCAAGCATCAGACACCACATGGTGCTGCACAAGTGCAAGTACATGCGCTTGCGCTGATAAACTAATGAGCTTAACCCGCAGTAGTGGCCCCTCTGCCAAATCGAATACTTCATCACCTAACTGTTGTAATACTTGTTGTAACGCAGCGTCTTGTGATTGCTCATGAGTAAACGATAACGCTTCTGCGTTCAACGTAATCGATACTTTATCTTTAATGACTTGATGTAACTGACCTTCATCACCTTGTGCAAAGTGAGTACGCAACACTTCATGACGCGCAAACAGATAATCAAAACTGTCACGTAGTGCTTCAATATTCAGCTCGCCCGTTAAGCGAAGCGCTGAGCTCATGTGATAAGCCGTGCTCTCTGGCTCTATCTGCCACAAGACCCACTGGCGCTGTTGCGCATAAGAAAGAGGTAACTCTTGCTCACGCGATACTGGCAAGATAACTTCAGACACAACTCCTTCGCTTTGCGCAACCCGCACAGCAAAATCACGTAAATCACTCGCTTCAAACATCACTCGCATTGGGATTTCCGCTGACAATGCTTGCCTAACCCGAGAAACAACCTGAGTCAGTAATAGTGAATGACCACCCAAGGCGAAGAAGTTATCGTTTAAACCAACTTGTTCAACACCCAGCACGTCTTGCCAGATTTGTGCTAATCGTTTTTCTAGCTCAGTAGTTGGCGCAACATAAGTTTGTTGCAGTTGACTGGCATCAGCTTTGGGCAACGCTTTGCGGTCTAACTTGCCATTAGGCGTTAACGGGAATTGCTCTAGCAACAACATATGCGCCGGTACCATGTACTCAGGCAACGCTTGTTGTAGTTGGTTTTTAATATCGGCTCTAAAGCTGTTTTGTGCTTCATTACCCGCTTCAATCAGTCCGCTATCATTGGGGATAACATAGGCGACTAACTGCTGACCCGCATTGCCTTCTTGGGCTAAGACCACCGCATCGCGGATAGCGTCATTACCTTGCAACTGTGATTCAATCTCACCCAGCTCAATACGGAAACCACGGATTTTAACTTGATGGTCAATTCGGCCAACATATTCGATGGTGCCGTCAATTCGGTAGCGTGCCAAATCGCCAGTGCGGTATAAGCGCCCGCCTGACTCGTTGAACGGGTCAGCGATAAAGCGTTCTGCAGTCATCATCGCTTGTCCGCGATAACCACGAGCAAGCAATTCACCACCAATGCATAACTCTCCGATAACGCCGATAGGTGTAGTGTTTAAATTCACATCTAAAATATAGGTGGTGCTTCCACTAAGTGGCCGCCCAATAGGTATATCTGACGGGATCTCCTTTTCGCTATTAACGTAACAACTACAATCAAATATTGTAGAGGATACTGTCGTTTCTGTTGGTCCATAGGTGTTAAGTAAAGCAACTTCTTTCATGCTTGCCTTGCAAGCTCGTAAACCTTCCTGACTCAATGCTTCGCCACCTATACTGATCTGACGCAGAGATCCATAGCTACGCTCTTCCAACAAAGAGAAATCACTCACCAACTGATACCAATAAGCTGTAGATAAATCAGCAACACTAATATTATGTTTTAAGACTTGTTGATAAAACTCTTCGCTACCCCAAAGTTCTTGCCCTCTTAATACCACTGATGCACCACAACATAACGCAGGGTATAGCTGTTCAACAAAAGCATCAAAGTTAAACGTAGCAAATTGCAAAACGGTATCGTTTGATGTTAAATCTAGCATTTCAACAGACCTCACGGCATGACGAACTAGAGAAGAATGATCAATGCAGACCCCTTTAGGCCGCCCAGTGCTGCCTGATGTAAAAATGATATAAGCAAGATTATATGGATGAACAAGATTAGGGATATTGTGTTCGCTATAGCCAATTGCTATATCGTCATCTAACAACAAGACATTAACATCAGCTGAAACCGATAACTCATCAATAACGTTACTTTGGGTTAATAGCAGTTTAAGACCGCTATCTTCAATCATATGCGTTAAGCGCTCTGTTGGATATTTCGGGTCAAGTGGCACATAAGCCCCACCCGCTTTCAGTACAGCCAACAAACTAATAATCATGTCAAACGAACGTTCAACCGAAATACCTACTGGCACATCCGGGCCGACACCTAGCTCTAATAGTTTGTGCGCTAAACGGTTAGCTTTCTCATTTAACGTTTGATAACTAATTTTTTCATCATCTAGAATTAAAGCCGTTTTATGTGGGTTAAGCTCAACTTGTTGCTCAAACAACTGATGAATACAAACCTCGGTATCGTAACTAACCGCGGTATCATTCCAGTCTTCGATAATGTGTTTTTTCTCTGCCTGGTCAAGCAAAGGCAACTCAGCAATGCGCTCATTCGGCTTGGCTACAATTCCCTGTAAAAGCTGTTGCCAATGTTTGGCTAATCGCTCAATGGTGGATGGCTCAAATAAGTCCGTTGCATAGTTAAATGATGCGGAAATACCGCCTTCGTACTCATTAATATCCAGCGTTAAATCAAATTGCGCCGTATGACCATCCCAGCGTACGCCTTCTACGGCTAAACCATCAATATTAGCAAGTTGGGATTCTTTGTTTGAGCCTTTCTCACTCAGGTAGTTAAACATGGCTTGGAATAACGGCGTGTGACTTAAACTACGTTCAACTTGTAGTTTCTCAACCAACTGCTCAAACGGTAAGTCTTGGTTGTCTTGCGCGTCTAACGTCGTTTGCTTAACTTGTTGTAAAAATTCATTAAAAGTTAAGTCATCTGCAAAGTCTGCACGTAATACTTGAGTATTAACAAAGAAACCAATTAAGTTTTCAGTTTCTAGTCGATTTCGGTTCGCAATCGGTGTGCCAACCCGTATTTCTTCTTGACCACTGTAACGATGTAATAGCGTTTGGAATGATGCAAGCAACAAGGTAAACAAGGTGGTGCTTTCTTGATTTGCTAGCTGTGTCAGGTTATTGATGAGTTCGCTGTCTAGCGCTACGCTTTGACTTGCTCCGGCATAGCTCGCTTGCATTGGACGTGCATGGTCTGTTGGTAATTCCAGTACTGGATGCTCTGTCCCTAATTTTTCACGCCAATACGTTAACTGACGTTCTCCTTCCTCGCCTTCTAAACGCTCACGTTGCCATACGGCATAATCGGCATATTGAATCGGTAAACTTGGTAGCTCTGGTGTTTGATGTTGGCTAAACGCACTATACGCTTGCACTAATTCACTCACCATTAACTGCATTGACCAAGCATCAGACACCACATGGTGCTGCACAAGTGCAAGTACATGCGCTTGCGCTGATAAACTAATGAGCTTAACCCGCAGTAGTGGCCCCTCTGCCAAATCGAATACTTCATCACCTAACTGTTGTAATACTTGTTGTAACGCAGCGTCTTGTGATTGCTCATGAGTAAACGATAACGCTTCTGCGTTCAACGTAATCGATACTTTATCTTTAATGACTTGATGTAACTGACCTTCATCACCTTGTGCAAAGTGAGTACGCAACACTTCATGACGCGCAAACAGATAATCAAAACTGTCACGTAGTGCTTCAATATTCAGCTCGCCCGTTAAGCGAAGCGCTGAGCTCATGTGATAAGCCGTGCTCTCTGGCTCTATCTGCCACAAGACCCACTGGCGCTGTTGCGCATAAGAAAGAGG
>JABSRT010000051.1 GCA_013214945.1 Gammaproteobacteria bacterium | reverse complement strand
ACCCTGTGGTTCGTTGCGTTGGGAGGCACATAATACGCTTTCCCATTTCGAAGTCAACGTTTAATTTAAGTTTCTTTAAACAAGAAGTTAAACTAAATTATAATCTTCTCTGACCCGCTTGGTAACTTGCTTCGTATTAGATACTTAGTAAGCTGCTTTCCCGTTTCAGTGAGGCGCATTATAGGGAAGTTCCTGACGTTGGCAAGGGCTTTTTTGCAGATTAATTTCGCTTGCTTACAAAAGAAGCAAACCGACACTGTAACTTAACATTAAGCCTCTAATATCCACATATCAGGGGCTTAATGTTAGTAAACATCTCGGCTAGGTTCTCTGCTAGGTTCTCTGCTAGCGCATTTTAGTTATTACTTGCCTGGCGTATGCGCACTAAAATAAGTAGCATTAACGTCATTATTGTTAATGGAGCTGACGATCCCCCACCTGTGCTGGGTCTACTACTCGTAAACATCGGTTGTTCGCTATCAACCCTGTTACTTTTACTGCTGGAATTTGAGCGCTGAGTTTTTGCAATTGCTTCTCGCGCTACCAGAGCTTTATTATTTTGCACAATGCCAAGCTGCTCAAAAACATTCTGCTCAACCACAAGCAGTGAGGTGTAGTTGGTTACTAAACCATATTCTACCGATAAATTGATAATAGACTGCTTTAATTCGCTGCTTTCACCGAGGTAATCAATACGCTGTTCAAGATCCTTAATTTGACTATATGCCCATAAACGCTCTAATTCAGGATTGCTAGTCTGGGTTAATGGAAATTCAATTTGAGTTTGGTACTGTACCGCTTTGCCATTAATTTGACCGCTCAATTTTATAATTGCATTACCTTGCCCGGTATAATGGCCAAACACGATAAGTTGCTGCCCCCGATATAGAGTCGGTAATCGTTGTGGCGATAGGTCGTCAACATTAAGCCCTTCTATATCAACTGTTACATTACGCATCGCTTGATGGGTCATTTTGCTTGTAGCCAGCATAATTTGCCCCATGATGTCATCTGCATTTGAAATATTGGCAAAAAAACCATTTGAGATATTTGTCATCCCTTCTAATAATGGTCTATTTGCGCTATTGCCCATGATAAAACTAAATAAGCGGACATCTCGGCTTTCTAATAGTTTTAAAAAGTCTTTCTTCTCTGTAACGCCGACGTTAGCAACGCCGTCGGTCACTAAGATAATTGCGCTACTACGATCACTGTCTAGGTTTTGCATTGCTGAATCTAAGCCTGCATATAAATTAGTACCACCATCAACACCTTGATTGTTAATGGTCATAAGTGCTTGGTTAACATTAGCGGGTGTCACTGCAAGATAACCAGGCGTCACGGCATGCGCACTATCATTAAAGGTTATTAATTTAAATCTATCACCCTGCGGCAGTTTATCTAAACCTTGACGAACCCCTTCAATCAAAGTCGCATACTTGTCATTCATTGAGCCCGACTTGTCTAACACAAAGATCCAATCACGTGATCCCGAGTTTTTTGCTAGGTCGTCTCCCGGTGTTAACGTCAGCATAAATGTTCCTTGCGCTTGATGTTCGGCTCGATAAGTCACCAGGTCAACACTGCCAGGTAGATCACTCTGATGACGCCAATAGACCACAACATCCTGATCTAAATGTATAACACTTGCCGACTCATTACCTTGCTCTTTAATATTGTCGTAGCTTATGCGCCATTGCTGTGGATCTATTTTCTCAATCTTAGCTTGAGTCTGCTGTGGTAGTCGCACACCATCGAGTGGGTAACCTGAGTCAATATTCATGGTAAAACTAAAACGTTCCGCGACTTTATCATTGCGGTTCCAAAATGAATTTTTGGCTTGTTCAACACCTCCCTCCTCTAGCGGATAGACATAACGCCCCATTGCTGTGTCGATCTTTATCTGTTGAAAATACACCAATTTTATTTTCACTTGATCATTGGCCTGAACTGGGAATACTTTAATATTAAACGACTTGTAATCATCTTGCTCTGTTAGGGCTGTATGTTGACCTGCTGCTTTCTGTTGTTGATAAATCTGTTTCGCTTGTTGCTTCTCTACAACTTCACCAGTCACTGCTTGACCGTTTATCCAATATGTCAGCTCAGCAACACTCGCATCTTCAGGTACAGGGAACGTATAATTAGCTTCTAGATCTTGCATATTTGGATTTGTAAAAACTTGGATTATTTGAGTAACTACGTAGCCATCCTGAACTGAAACTTCAACATCATGGCTTTTGATTTCTAGCGATTGATAGTGGCTGTTAACTGGTGTCAGCAATCCAGCACAATTACCTGTTGAACTGATTATTACCAATAAACCAAAGAGCATACCTGCTGTACAACGGCGCATAATCATATTTTTCTCCTGATGACTTAGTTAATTTCATCACCAGTTATAATGAGAAAAATAGACAACGGCTACTCTAATAATAAAAGTGTCTGTAGCTCACACTATAGGTATCACCATAAGATACTTTTATTGCTTTTCCAAACATTTAAACAAACTCGAATTCCATTGTCTGATCGCAACAACGAGCGTTGTTCCGTGTTTATGCTCCATCGCTAACTCGGCATCCGACTTGTTAAGTTCGACAAACTCACTAGCGAGTTTCTGCATTTTCTTTTGCATTTCAGTATTACTGGCAACAGACAGTAAACCATTAGTGACCTGTAATCTTTCGGTTGTTTGATTAAATTTACTCTGAAAAAACTCATCTTTAACACACTGCTGAAAAAACTGCTGGATAGGACCATTGGCTAACCAGCTAAAATTTGCGCTTACTTTAAGTTTAATTCGATTGTGGGGTAATAATTCAATAATTTTTATACGATCTAATATAGCGAGTTTACGGATACAGTCAGTTTCACTAATCTCGTATTGATTAATTATTTCTTCAAATTTATAACCATTCACTATGCAAATAGTGACCAACAGCAATAACAAATCTTCGACAATCTCACGTTCTTGCTCTATTGATAAACAATGGATTGTGGTTTGCTCAACATTCGTTAACTGCATTAATTGAATTAAAGACAAACCAATAAAATCACAAATACTTTCTAGCCGAGCGACAGTAACTTGGCCGTCTTTAAACAGCCGCTTAATCGACACCTCACTTAAATCTAAATGTATTGCAACATCTTGGTAAGTTTTACCTTGCGATCTCAATTGTCGTTTTAATGTTTGGATTAGCGCTAACGTTTGATTCAAAATTATCCTTAACCAGATTTGAGAATTTTTATTCTCTTAAAATATCAGGTTACCAATGCAAAGCTATAAGTATTTTAGAGCCGGATTGTCATTTGTTCCGTTCTTGATTTCGACTTAGAGTTCGGTGCAGCAACGATTACCTAGAACTTGCTAACTTTTTAGCACACATACGAAAAAGGTGATTGGCAATAGCTATATCATTCCATCCGTGGCTACGAGTTAACTCTCGCACTGACTGCGTCAGCGACTACCACCCATATTATTATATTGCAGACGCGAAAAAGCCGCTGCAAATTAATGCAGCGGCTCTATCTAAATAGGTGATTGGCAATGGCTGACCGCGTTAGCCATCAACCCGTTAACCCTGTTGCACTGACTTCGTCAGCGACGGCACGCTTTAAAGTCTGTGGCATCATACCGGTCATTGGTAAGCGTCTGCCAAACCACACCTTCACTTAGCAACGCCCAATCGTTAGATTGCTTCAATCATTAATTTGGAGTAATCATCATGAGCCATAAACAAAAATATGACTGGCCAGCGCTTATCACACAGCAAGTCGAAAGCGGCGACACCGTCGCCCAATTTTGTCGTGACAATAAGCTTGTCAGTAAATCGTTCTATAATAACCGCGCTAAAATATCAGTATCTCAAACAACAACGGCCTTTATCAAAGTTCAAACTCAGATATCCCCATCGAAACAGCTAACTTTAACCCTCGGTGATTCGACATTGGCTATGCCAGTCGATTACGATCCGATATGGTTATCCAGGCTTCTACGTGAGTTGAGATAATGCAGATGTTTGTTGAGCCAAATATTATTTATCTCCACCGCGATATCGTAGATTTTAGAAAGTCCATTAATGGTCTCTCGTTGACTGTCGAACAAGAGCTGGCCATGGATGTTTACTCATCGGCGCTTTTTGTGTTTTGTAACAAGCAGCGCGATAAACTTAAAATTCTCTACTGGGATCGCACAGGCTTTGCACTGTGGTACAAACGATTAGAAAAGCAAAAATTCAAATGGCCAAAACAGGGTGAGCAAACCATGAATCTATCCGAACAACAACTCAAATGGTTGTTAAGTGGCTATGATACCGTTGGTCATCAGGCCTGCATTATCACGAAAAATCCTTATAACATATGAACATAAGCAGCATTTATTGATCACGTTTTAGTCTAAGTGAAATCAGTCGTTTATCGGTATTTTCACTATACTTAATGCATGACAAAAAACATCGATTCACTCACTAATGACCCACTAAAATTGAAGTCAATAATATTGAAACTTCAAGGTGAGCTCGATGCTAGTCATGAAAAAATAGAGTACCTATTAGAGCAATTTAGATTAGCGCAACAAAAGCGTTTTGGTGCTAGTAGCGAAATTCACTCTGGGCAAGGTGAGCTCTTTAACGAGGCCGAAGTTGAAGACGATAAGACCGAGGTCATTGATCAACAAATTAGTTATACTCGCCGCAAGCCTAAGCCGTTCAAAGTTACCGACCGATTTACCACGTGAAGTCATCATTCATGACATTAATGATGATGAGAAAACTTGCGACTGTTGTGGCGAAGCGCTTCACCAAATGGGCGAGTCACGCAGCGAAAAGCTTGAGTTTATCCCAGCACAAATTAAAGTTATCGAGCATGTTCGTTTAAAGTATAGCTGCCGAGGCTGTGAGAAACATGGCACTAAAACTGACGTTAAGATAGCGCCATTGCCAGCGAGCCCAATTCCAAAAGGTATCGCAACCCCTAGCTTGCTGAGTCAAATCATAACGAGCAAATATCAATATGGTTTACCACTTTACCGACAGGAATCGATGTTTAAACAATATGCCATTGCCCTCAATCGAAAAACCATGAGTGAATGGATGGTAAAAAGTAGTCACTTATTTAAACCACTCATCGAACGGTTGCACCAGCTACTACTCGAACAACCTGTTATCCATGCGGATGAAACACCGCTTAAAGTCATCAAAGAAGATAAGAAAAAATGCTATATGTGGGTCTATTGCACAGGCACCGACTCGCCTAATGAAAGTGGTCTCCCTAATATCGTACTTTACGATTATCAAAATAGTCGTGCGGGTTCGTGCCCCGTTAATTACTTGGGTGATTTTAACGGTTTTTTACAAGTCGATGGCTATGCTGGTTATCATCAAGTTGATGCCACACTTGTAGGTTGCATGGCGCATGCTCGCCGGAAATTTAAAGAGGCTGAACAATCACAACCCAAAGGAAAAACAGGCAAAGCCAATTGGGCGTTAAACCATATTCAAAAGTTGTATCGCATCGAGACTGGGCTCAAGGATAAGTCGGAGAAAGAAAAATATGCGACACGTCAAGCTAAATCACTGCCACTGCTGAATGAGTTTAAGCAATGGCTGGATAAGTCCGCTGAGCAAGTTCCACCAAAATCAGCGATTGGTAAAGCGATAAGCTACAGCCGAAATCAATGGAATAGCTTAATAGTGTATGTTGAAAATGGTCACTTGGCCATCGACAATAACCGTGCTGAGCGAGCGGTTAAGCCGTTTGTTATTGGCAGGAAGAATTGGTTGTTCTCGAACACAGCAAGTGGTGCAAACGCCAGCGCCATCTTATACAGTCTTATCGAAACAGCAAAAGCCAATGGTCTCATCCCGTTTGACTACTTGTTGCATTGCTTCGAACATCTAGCAAATGGAAGCGATGACATCGACGCGATACTGCCATGGAATATTGACATTCACTAGGTGTCGATCGCCAGACGCTTACGGTCATTGTAATTTACCAAATACTAGATGCGCAAAAGGCTCCGTTCGTTAGAACGGAGCCTTTTACTGAATAGGAGTCTGGCAATGGCTGACCACGTTAGCCATCAACTCATACCAATTCCGTTAATTTTGTGATCTAATGCGGCTTATGTAAAGGGAGCGTATATGACTCAAACTATTTCACAATT
>JABSRT010000050.1 GCA_013214945.1 Gammaproteobacteria bacterium | reverse complement strand
CTACTCCCACTCTCGTTTAGTAGGACTCTAGCCTAGTACAAAAAGTAATTAGCCGTCTAAAATTTTTGGGTGTCTAATATTTACTCCTCTGAGTGCTTTCACTTGGGTGGATCCATAACTCTAATAAAAGACTGTCTTCATAGTATTTATATATCGCCTCCAACGCCAATCTTGAACCCGTTAAAAAGTACTCTTTTACATAGTTATGATGTTCTTTTTCTAGGTTTATCCATCCGTGCATGCCGCTTTTTTCAATATTAAATTTATACTCGGGCCAAGCCTTTTTACGCGCTTTAACCCATTCTTTGTCATCTAATTTCCAGTCTGACATATTATCCGCCGTCGTTAATTAATTCGTTAATTGTGTCTGAGTCTATCCCATCAAGTAAGATGGACTTAGCATCCTCTAGTAACCATGTTTTTATGCTTAGCTGCTTGAATTGACCGTTAACTACTAACATAATAATAACTTGGCGTCTTGCTGAGCCTTACCAAGCAGAGGACTTTCACCTCCAATCTTCTACCGATTTAGCTCGGCACACTGGGTGCCCGAAATTACTAACTGAGCGAGTCACATTTATAAATCATTGTTTCTCGCCACTCAAAGGTTTACCAAACTCATCAAATTGAGTTTTATCTAACCAAATTGTTTCTTTCCAACTTTCCCAGCAAAGCTTTCTCAATTCATCGCATTTATGTTTTGTTGCGGTGGCAGACCACAATTGAACGGCCTCATCAATATTAAGTCTCATTGCATCTAATAATGGATCGTTTAACAAGAACGTCTTGTACTGTTTGGCGACATTGAATTTAATAGTATGAAAATCATCTGGGTTTTCAATAATAAACAAGCAATAGTAAATCAAAGCAGTGTCTGCTAATGGAATATCCTCGATAGTAATATTGTGTTTGCGCGCATAGTGAAAACACGATTTATAATAATTTACATTCCACTGATAGAGGTCAAAATCATTCGGGTAAGGCATCGATAAAAAGGCTTTTAGCATTCCTCCAAATAAATTAAGCTGCCCATATACATATCCGTCTTTATCTTTTGTTGCTTGAAACTCAATATCCTCTATTAATGTCGAACCGTGTAAGTATTGATAAAGCAACTCGTCCCTGCCCGCCAAAGCTGGTACTAAGGCACTTGTTTGAGTTCTTTTGTTCAAAGTATAATGGAACCGTTTGACGCAACTCATGTAAGACTTTCTTGCCGAAACCATTTCTTTTTCGAAAAGATCATCACGTTTCTTTATTCTATCTATCACGTAGTCATATATATCAACCGTTTGAATTGGGCTAAAGAGTAATAATAAAAAGACCCGGCCATCAATTCCATATAATGCACAGTCAAACTCATCGTCAACATCGATGTGATCTTCCTGCAAAAAACTTGCTGTAAAACCAGCGAAATTCGCCCGTTCTACATCCCCTGTTATAAAAAAAACCTTCAACATGTTAAACATATCTTTACTTCTTGGGAAGTATTGCTCAACCACTGGCTTAATTTTTTTCCAGTCCGCTTTTCGCTTTTTTAACCATTTTTTATCAGTTGCTTGCCAACCAGCCAAATATTTATCCATTAAAACTGCTCACTATTTACAATTAATTCTTCTATCAAATCTGCGTCGATACCGTCTAACAACACGCTTTTACCCTCTGTTAATATTAAAGTTTTGATATCACCCTGCAAGAGGATTTTTCTAACGCTTTTGACAGTAAATGCTTTATTATCATTTTTACTTTTGTAACCCAAACTAAAGTATCCTGCGCTTTTATTCCCACCTTTTGGTAGCTTTCGTGCGTATTGTGCAACTTTGTCTAAATCAGCTTCCGTATACCCAGTTAAATCCTTACTACGCTTAAACTTTTGATAAAACCATTGTATTTCATTGGCTAGTTTATCTTGCCCTTCACGTTTTGCTATCAACACTCTATCTAAATAAAACTGTTTATGAAGCCCTTGACCTCCTTTGTTTACATCAAAACGTTTCCAGCGCGACTTTAACTCTTTTACTTCTGAATGTTTATACGACTTTAACTCAATCAAAGTACTCTTTTGAGGGGTATTGCCGTTTAACGTTATATCTGAAAACCTAATATATTCACCTGCTCCGGATATCTCTCCAAAACTGTTTTGACTAAACATCGGAACAACAAACTTTTGTTCAATTGCAGTGACTTTGTCTTCATCATTATTTGTTGTTTCATACACTAGGTGCTTAAATGCAAGCATACCTACATGAAATAAGTGCCCATTTTCGAACTTCCCTAAAACTTTATCTACATTCTTATTCAACGATGAAGTAAAAGCTTTTACATATAAAGCTTCTAGTTCTTTATCTATGCCAGTGGATAAAGGTACACAGTTACCAATGGCCTCTGCGTCACAAGTAACTACATTCCGAGAATCTAAATACGTCAAAATTGCTAAGATGGTTAATGGTGACATTCTCAAATTATTATTTTTTGAAATATAACGGCGTAATGCATGCCCCCCTACCAACAGGCCAGTAAGAGACACAGGAGAAAAAGCTATTTTACGCTGAGATTTTGATGATGCATCCTTAGTGTACTTGGTAACATTCTTAACGGCATCTACCAATTTACCATCATCAAGCTTGCCTCCTCTAGCGTTCAATTGACGAGCCGCTTTCAATAAGCTTCTCCCAAATATTGCTGATTTTACCCGTTTGAAGCTTAATTTTGCCGCATATGCACTCCCCATCACCAAACCTAATGGTCCAACGTCACTGTGTCGTTGCTCGATATCAAACATATTCATCGCCGTGTCAACACTTGGTGGTTCACCATCACCTTCCCAACCGTCTGCTGGCAGCGACAAATACTCAGCCCACGCCAGCAAGTCATCGGCACTGGCAATCGAATCTATCATCACCATGAGCCCCGCCCTGGCTTCATCGTCTGTGGCCATTTCCCCCGCTATGAGTAAAAACGGCAACATGGTTTGCAGAGTATCAAACTTACCCGCCACCAATTCATCACCCATTTTCGCAATGATGCCGCCTAATGCCCCAATAAACGGCTTACCTTTTAACGGAGCAAACACCCTTTTTAACGCCGCAGATAATGGCTTTAGCCCTTTAGCGACGGGCACAACGCTAAGCACAGCTAACCCGTCTAGTGCCAACGTCATCATGTCGAACTGGTCATCGTCTGTGGCCAAATAATATACTTGTTTTACAAACGAAATGGTTTCGTTATAAGGAATTAAAAACCCAACAACACCAACCACTGTATCGTAAATATTATCAACGACCCAATCAATCACCCCCGCATTCGCACTGGCGATAAACGGGAATGGATGATATTGATTCTGCTGATAGTTGCCAACAACAGGGTAACCTGGAGGGGTGTTATTAGCGGCATACATCGCCGCTATATTGCCATAAAACTCCTTGCTCATGACGCCGACAAAGTTACTCTGGCTGCCATTGATTTTTAAACCGACGCGCAAGTGTTTGAGTCGCTCGGGAGCATCTTCGGTGCCATTTTTGTTAAGCTGTCCGGTGCTTACTATTTGAACCCGTTGTTGAGTTTCGTTTTGTGCTAAAAAAACGGTTTTTTCGCTATGACCACCTTTAAACGTTAACAGCGGTTGGCTATCCCAGTTATAAAAACTGACATTCGCTAAGTTGCCTGACAGGCCTTCACCAATCGTTAAGCCATGTTGAGTAATAGAATACGACAGTTCACTGGCGTCAGCCACCTCACTATCATTGGTGTATATGTTGTTTTCACCAACTTGTAGTTCTAGCTTACCATTGGCAAAACGGCCACCGATGCTATACCACGTCCCTTTAACCAGTGGTGTCGATTTAACGACTTTCATTCCGTCATCTGTGTAAACGCTATATTCTAATTCGCCAAGCTCGTTGATTGATAATGTTTGAATACCGCGCTCTAAACTAAAGACGGTTGCGCTATATTCACTGGCGTTAAGATCCAGTCTAAAACCCGTACTATTTTCCGGCTGCAAGCGCTCATCAAAGGGGATCACCAGCCTACTCGGCTCCCACTCTTCAAATTCGTTAAAATACCCTTGTGGCTTAAATTTAAAGCTCTTACCCACTCCCGACAAGCTTTCACTCACCAAGGTAGTATGACTTGCGATAGCGTCATGTAGCCCGACTTCATCGTTCACCAAGTTTTCTTGAATTTGGTTCAAGTAATAGCTCGCTGTGGGCGCTATATTGGGGTCAAGTAGCGAGCCTAAGCTTAACTCAATGGCTTGACCTTTCTTTCCTTTGACCACCATATCAGCGATGGTTTCATAAGAAAGGCCAATGCGAGCGCCGTCGAAACGTTCATATTGTGCATAACCAGCACTGACTTCGTCATCAACAACTAATGTGTTGCTGGTTTGTGCATATTGCTCTTGTATCGGTAGATGCTTAATCTTCTCAATGGTATTTTGTACTAGCCCGACTCTTGCCGTTAATAGTGTTTGTTGCTTAGGTGACCAACCGCTGTGTAGCTGCGTAACTGCCATACCACGGCTATCGGTGGTGATTGCACTGTCTTTTAGCTTACCTGAATTGACGGACAAAATTACTTTAACACCAACCGCAGGTGCACCGTCATCGTCTTTTACCATCACAGAAATAGGATAAACCCTGTTATCTGCCATATTGATCGGGTAATCACTCAGCGTGACAATCAGCGGCTTGACCTCAAATTCAATTGTTTCACTAACATCACCGACACCAACCGTTAAGCTATATTCTCCAGGTTGATAGCCACCTTTGATCAGGGTTGATGCTTTGCCTCCTGTCGTACCACTGTTAGTTTCCGCTAATATAGATTGTCCGGTTACCGACCAATTGACCGAAGTGTCATCAGTAACGACATTACCATGGGCATCTCTGGCCGTAATAGCCACACTGATTTGCTTGTGTCCCTCGATATACGCTTCACCCGTGACAACAACATCAATAGAAGCAGGCTTACCGGCGATAACTTCAATACGGTCCATTATTGCTGGCTTGTCTGCGCCAGTGATCGTGGCACTGACAACCGCTACGGCACCTGCTGTGGTGGGCATTTTAAGTTCTGCAGGAAATACGCCTTGTGTGGCATATTTTTGGCTCCGGTCACCGATATAGCCTTGGCCTTTGACCCGCCAGTTAACGTTGATCGGCGATTTATTCTCGCGATTAGCATACCCGACAACAAAGGCCTGCAGTGGGACGTCAGGCTCGTCGGCTGACACATAGATTGTGCCATCTTCACCAACATTGTCATAGCCAACCCATCGGGTCTCTAATACTAAATACTCAAACGCATACTCCCACAAAATATTCGCAGCATCGTTATTTGAATAGAGTCGTAGGCTTAGGAAGTCTTCAACGTCTAGGCTCGCTAGATGTTCTAGGTTGTTAAAGATAAGCTGTTGGCCTTCGCCCACCGTCGCGCTTATCTCGTCTTCACCCAGTGCCAATACTAACTCTTGCCCTGCGCCTAAAAAATCGAGCGGCGCAATTTCTTCTTCAAGTAAATCGTATAGCACTTTAATAAAATCGTCGCTGCTTGCGATAACAGGTTTGTTATCGTGGTAAATATCAATCTGTTGACTACTCTCTGCTGTGCTTTGGCCATAAATATTGTTAATTTCGAGTGAGTAGAGGCTAAATTGTAGCTCTGGGCGATAGAACCAGCGGTATAGCGGCTCTGGCTTTTCTATCGTTTCTGTTGGGTTATCGCTTTGGTATTTTCGGTAGGCGAGGTATTGCTGCCAGCTTAAACTCTCATCGAAAATGGGGGTAAGCACTGGCACGTAGTTTTTAGGGCGATAGCGTAATGGGCCCTCTCCTGCGCCTAATGTATCAAAGGTTGGGTTTTCATTAATCGATTGTCCGTTGACTTGAACATAGTAATGTTCGTTTTTAGTGGGGCTATTACCCACTTGTATTTGTTGGGTGTGACTGCCGGGTTTAATTGAAAACTCGGCCAGTGCGCTGCCGTCTTTGCCCAGCGTGTTAACGCCGACTATTTTGGCTAAGCGCCCGGTGTACCCAAAATCACCTAAACCCTCGGGCAAGGGTGAGCCGTCATGGTCAAACCATTGGGTGGTGATTTTAATGATTTTGTCAGACGCTAATGCCGCGCCCTCATAACCGATGAGATACTTGCGCTCTTGGCCTTGGGTCAGGCCACTTTCAACATCGTATTCACGCTCGGCAATAATTTTTAGATTGGGTGGTTGCATGTCTAGTTGGACGCTTTCGCCGCCATTGCTTAAAGTGCTATAGGTCGTACGTGCGGTGCCGATGTAGCCTGTTTTTCGGTTAATCGCAACGATTCTTAGTTTTTCTTGTGGTCTAAGATGGTCTGCCTTACGCTTATGTAACAGCGGGTTGATACCAGATTTACTTTGCCATTCGCTATAACTTTCACCATACCCTACATAATCAAAAGGTGCAGATGCAGGACCACGCAATAACATGGTAAACTGCATGTTGTTACTTTGAGAAAAGACTTGGCCAAAATTTCGGCCTGCCGACACATCTCGGCCATTAAGACCTTGACGTTTTGTAACCAACAACATTTAGACACCCACATAATTTAGACGGCTAAACTTGCTGAGTCAATTGGTTACTAACTGATCTCATTTGGTTTATGTATTGATGTTTTTACTAGATTTTATTTTTGTTAGGTAACTCATGCCCGATTTACTCACAATTTTGAATCGCAGACATGACAAAGCCAGCCTTAAGGCTGTTGGAGGTTGTATTTACCGTGGTGTTTTAGCCGACGCCTTTATGCCAACACTGTCCGTGGTCGTTTGCGCACTGGCGCAACGCGTATTCGCTACCAGCAAAGTGACCATATTGTCGCCTAAAGTTCTTAATCACTTCTATCCAATCGTCGGGACTTATCCCTAGCCTATCAATCAGTTTTGGGGTGGTGTCGTCAATCGAACCACT
>JABSRT010000049.1 GCA_013214945.1 Gammaproteobacteria bacterium | reverse complement strand
GAGCTCATGTGATAAGCCGTGCTCTCTGGCTCTATCTGCCACAAGACCCACTGGCGCTGTTGCGCATAAGAAAGAGGCAACTCTTGCTCACGCGATACTGGCAAGATAACTTCAGACACAACCCCTTCGCTTTGCGCAACACGCACAGCAAAGTCATGTAAATCGCTCGCTTCAAACATCACTCGCATTGGAATTTCCGCTGACAATGCTTGCCTAACCCGAGAAACAACCTGGGTTAATAACAACGAATGTCCACCCAAGACGAAGAAGTTATCGCTTAAACCAACTTGCTCAATACCCAGCACGTCTTGCCAGATTTGTGCTAATTGCTTTTCTAGCTCGGTACTTGGCGCAATATAGGTTTGTTGCAGTTGACTAGCATCAGCTTTGGGCAATGCTTTTCTATCAAGTTTACCATTAGGCGTTAACGGGAATTGCTCAAGCAACAACATATGCGCCGGTACCATGTATTCTGGCAGGGCTTGTTGTAGTTGGTTTTTAATATCGGATCTAAAGCTGTTTTGTGCCTCATTATCTGTTTCAATCAATCCACTATCATTAGGGATAACATAAGCGACTAACTGCTGACCCGCATTACCTTCTTGGGCTAAGACCACCGCATCGCGGATAGCGTCATTGCCCTGCAATTGCGATTCAATTTCGCCCAGCTCAATACGGAAACCGCGAATTTTTACTTGGTGGTCAATACGGCCAACATACTCGATGGTGCCATCCGCTTGGTAGCGTGCTAAATCGCCGGTGCGGTATAAGCGACCGCCTGATTTATTGAACGGGTCAGCGATAAAGCGCTCGGCGGTTAAACCTTGGCGTTGATGATAACCACGAGCTAAACCTAAACCTCCTACATGTAGCTCACCAGTACAGCCTTTCACCACGGGGTTTAAATCAGTATCAAGGACATACCACGTTAAATCATTGATAACCTGACCTATAGGGCTTCCAGTATTATCGATATCGGCTAAAGATAACGGTCGGTAAGTTACATGTACTGTGGTTTCTGTTATCCCGTACATATTGACTAGTTTTGGCGCGCTATCTCCAAAGCGCTCAAACCATGGACGTAAGCTTGATACATCTAAAGCTTCGCCACCAAAAACAACATAGCGTAATGCCATTGCGTTATGTTCTTCGTTAGTGTTTTTTTCCTCATTCGAGCTTTCACAAGCGACAGGCATTAATTGCGCAAAGGCTGAAGGTGTTTGGTTTAATACTGTGACTTTCTCTTTACACAGTAGATTATAAAAATCACTCGCAGAGCGAGTAATGTCAAACGGCACCACCACCAACTTACCACCGTGCAATATTGCGCCGAATATTTCCCAAATTGAAAAATCAAAGGCGTAAGAATGGAACAATGTCCAAACATCTTTATCTGTAAAGTTAAACCATTGCTCAGTTGCTTGAAGTAATCGATTAACGTTATGGTGTGTTTGTAATACACCTTTGGGTTTACCTGTCGACCCTGAGGTGTAAATGACATACGCCACATTATTAGGCGTCGTTATATTTTTGACATTTTCGACGCTATAATCATTTAAAGCTGCTGTATTTATAATGTTATCGAGTAACACTATTTCAAACTTAGCCTCAGTTTGCCCAGCAACACTCTTAGCCATCGTCAGCTGTGGTACGGTATGACCTTGGGTTAGCAGCAATTCAATACCGCTATCTTCAATCATATACGCCAAACGCTCTTGCGGATAATCAGGGTCTAACGGCACATAAGCACCGCCCGCTTTAAGAATAGCTAAAAGGCCAACAACCATTTCTAACGAACGTTCAACCGCGATACCCACTAACACATCAGGGCCAACACCTTGCGCGCGTAGTTTATGTGCTAGCTGGTTTGCCTTTTGATTTAGTGTTTGATAACTCAGTTGCTTATCGTCAAAAACAAGCGCGGTGTTATCTGGATTAATGTTCGCTTGTTGCTCGAACAACTGATGAATACAAACCTCGGTATCGTAACTAACCGCTGTGTCATTCCAGTCTTCGATAATGTGTTTTTTCTCTGCCTGGTCAAGCAAAGGTAATTCGGCAATGCGCTCACTCGGCTTGGCTACAATTCCCTGTAAAAGCTGTTGCCAATGTTTGGCTAATCGCTCAATGGTGGATGGCTCAAATAAGTCCGTTGCATAGTTAAATGATGCGGAAATACCATCGTCATGTTCACTAACATCTAATGTTAAGTCAAATTTTGCAGTGTAATTATCGAACTCTACAGCGCGAACATCCAGTTCACCTAGATTAATTGATAATTGATCTTTCTGCTCGCTTTGGTGATTGTACATCACTTGAAATAAAGGAGAATTACCCATATCACGTTCAGGTTGTAATCCTTGCACTAATTGATCAAAGGGTAAGTCTTGATAACTTTGCGCATCTATAGTTGTTTGCTTTACTTGCTGTAACAAATCGGTAAAACTAATTTGCCCGTCAACCTCCGCTTTCAACACTTGAGTATTAACAAAAAAACCGATCAGTTTATTCGTTTCTTCCCTATTACGGTTAGCAATAGGTACACCTATGCGAATATCCGTTTGTCCACTGTAACGGAATAATAAAATTTGAAATGATGCTAATAATAATGCGAATAAGGTAACACCTTCCTGTTGAGCTAAGTTACTTAAAGACTTAGCTAAGTTCACAGTTAAAGGTATATCTAATGTTTTCCCATTAAAGCTTTGAATTTTAGGTCGGCTATGATCTATTGGTAACTCTAATACCGGATGCTCATCACCTAATTGACTTATCCAATAGTCTAATTGTCGAGTTTGTTCACCGGCTTCCATCCAGCAACGCTGCCAAATAGCATAATCAGCATATTTTATCGGTAATTCAGCAAGAGAAACATCATTCCCCAGATCATAAGCTGAGTACGCTTTAATTAATTCATCAACCATTAATTGCATCGACCAACCGTCAGAAATAATATGATGCTGAGTCATAATTAAGACATATTCATTTTTATTGATAGATAACAGTTTTACCTTCAACAAAGGACCTGTTAGTAAATCAAATGCAGTTTGTGTCTCATTTATAACACAAGCTTTAATTTTCTCATCTTGCTCTGCTTCATTATGATAATTAATAGATTCAAGTGTTTCTTGCTCTATTGTTATAGAAGCTTCTGGTTTAATAATCTGATAAACGCCCAAATCATCTTGACCAAAAATAGTTCGCAAGACATCATGACGTACGATCAGATTATTAAAGCTTTTTTCTAATGCACTTAGATTCAGCTTCCCTTTTAACCTCAGTGCAATAGGCATATTATAAGCGGCACTGCTTGGTTCTAGTTGCCATAAGACCCACAGTCGTTCTTGCGCATACGATAAGGGTATTCGATTAAATTCATCTTTAACTGCTGGAATAGGTAACTGAGTAAGACTTATTTTTTTTGATGTTAACTTTTCAAAAAAAACTTTACGTTTATCCAATGGTAGCTGAATAAACCCTTTTACCAATGCGCTGTTACTCATTCTACTTCCTCTTGTAATTCTGCTAATAAATCATGCATTTCATCTAAATCTTGGTCTAAATCAGTATTGATATAAGTCATCAGTGAACTTGCATATTCTTGTAATGTATTGACTTCAAATAATAGTGAAAATGGGAAGTCGCCCCGTAACTTTAATTGAGCTTTGGCTATAACTTGCGTTGCCAATAATGAATGCCCACCCAAGGCGAAGAAGTTATCGCTTAAACCAACTTGCTCTACACCCAGCACCTCTTGCCAGATTTGCGCTAATTGCTTTTCAAGCTCAGTACTTGGCGCAACGTACGTTTGTTGTAGTTGACTGGCATCAGCTTTGGGTAATGCTTTGCGGTCTAACTTGCCATTGGGGGTTAACGGGAATTGCTCAAGCAACAACATATGCGCTGGTACCATGTATTCAGGCAAGGCTTGTTGTAGTTGATTTTTAATATCGGCTCTGAAGCTGTTTTGTGTCTCATTATCGGTTTCAATCAGACCACTATCATTAGGAATAACATAAGCGACTAACTGCTGACCGCCATTGCCTTCTTGGGCTAAGACCACCGCATCGCGGATAGCGTCATTTGATTGCAGCTGTGATTCAATTTCGCCCAGTTCAATACGGAAACCACGGATTTTAACTTGATGGTCTATCCGGCCAACATACTCGATGGTACCGTCCGCCTGGTATCGTGCTAAGTCACCGGTACGATATAAGCGACCGCCTGATTCATTGAATGGGTCGGCGATAAAGCGCTCGGCGGTTAAGTCGGCACGCTTATAATAACCACGGGAAAGTCCGGCCCCTCCTACATATAATTCACTGACAACTCCCTGAGGAACAGGCTGTAAGTTATCATCAAGAATATACGTTCGACTGTTGTCTATTGGCTTGCCTATATTCGCGTGACCATTAGAAATTCGCCGTGTAAACGTAGAATACGTTGTATCTTCTGACGGCCCATATAGATCATAAACTTTTTCAATACCAGTCACATAAAGCTCTTCAACCAAAGATTGCTTTAATGCCTCGCCAGCCAAATTTACAATACGTACACTGCTAGGTATATGCTTTGCCTGTAGCAGAGAAGTTATCGCTGAAGGAACAGTATTAATTAAGCAAACTCGATCACGAGCAGGTGCAGCTTGTAGTGCAAGAATATTGTCTACTATCACTGCATAACCACCGGCACTTAACGGGACAAATATTTCCCATACAGATAAATCAAAACAGACAGAGGTAGATGCAAGTACACCTTGCAAATCATCTTGACTATAAATTGTTTGTGCCCAATGTATTAATGCACAAGTACTAGCATGGGCAATAGCGACCCCCTTAGGTTTCCCCGTCGAGCCAGAGGTATAAATCACATAGGCTAAATTACTTGAATTATTGTGATTTAATAAGTTGTCAGTACTGTAATCGCTTAAGGCGTCTTCAGTTAGAATGTTATCGAGCAGTACTACTTCAATACTATTAGGAATTGCTAGTTGTTGTTCTATATGGCTTTGCGATAACAGTAGCTTAATTCCACTCGCTTCAACCATATACGCCAAACGCTCTTGCGGATAATCAGGGTCTAGCGGCACATAAGCACCGCCCGCTTTAAGAATAGCCAAAAGGCCAACAACCATTTCTAACGAACGTTCAACCGCGATACCCACTAACACATCAGGGCCAACACCTTGCGCGCGTAGTTTATGTGCGAGCTGATTCGCCTTTTGATTTAGTGTTTGATAACTCAGTTGCTTATCTTCAAAAACAAGCGCGGTGTTAGCTGGATTAATTTTAGCTTGCTGCTCGAACAACTGATGAATACAAACCTCGGTATCGTAACTAACCGCGGTATCATTCCAGTCTTCGATAATGTGCTGCTGCTCTTCTTGATTAAGTAAAGATAGCCCGCTTACTTTTTGTTCCGGTTCTTTTGTAAAACTTTTCAATAAATACGTGAGTTGCTGCATCAATTGCTCAACGACACCATCCGAGAATTGACAACGATTATAACTCGTCGTGATACTTAAGCTCTTACCCAGGCCTATTGCTAACGTTAGTCCGTAATTGGTCTGCTCATGATTACCAACCTCACCAAAAACTAAACCTTGCGGCGACCCTTGCTGTAAAGCTTCTGAAATAGGGTAGTTTTCAAACACTAAAATACTATCAAATAACGCACTACCGCCTTGCCCTGCCCAACGCTGCACATCATACAAAGGCGTATGCTCATATTCGCGTAAATCCAAGTTTTGGTTTTGTATGCGTCGTAAATAATCACCAACTGTTTCTGTTGGGTATATTGTTGCAACCACCGGTAATGTATTGATAAATAAACCAAGCTGTTGTTCTATACCGACAACATCAGCAGGTCGCCCTGCTACCGTTGCACCAAAAGTGACAGTGTCTTGACTAGTATAACGCTGCAACAACAATAGCCAAGCCGCTTGTAATACCGTGTTAACCGTTACTTTTTGCTCTTTGGCAAACTCGGTTAAACGTTGAGTATCATCAATACTTAGCGCTTGCTGGTGCTCTCCCCACTCACGGCCTACTTCTATATTTTGTGGTGACGATTTTATCGCTCTGGTTAATAACGTCGGCTCTTCCAGGTTAGCTAATTGCTTCAACCAAAATTGCTCGCTCTTATCCTTATCTTGTACTTGCAACCAAGCAAGATAATCGCGGTAGCGCCCTTGTACTGGTTGTAAATCCTGCCCCGCATAACTTTGCAATACCTCCCCGATTAACTGCGAGCTACTCCAGCCATCTGTTAAAATATGATGGTTGGTGTAAATTAAATGATAATGGCCTTCACTTAAACGCACCAAATCCAAACGTAATAACGGTGCTTGACTAAGTTCAAAACCCTCTTGCAATAGCACGTCACCCAAATTGGATAATTCATGCCCTAACAGGCTTTCATTACCTTTTTCTAGGATAGTTTTTCGATTACGCCAATCATGCACCTGCAAATCAATCTTTACTTGTCGGTAGATTACTTGAACTGGTTCATCCACTCCCTCCCAGATAAAACCTGCACGCAAAATGTCATGTCGTTCTAGCATCGTTTGCCAAGCTTGGCGAAAACGCTCAACATCAAGGCCAGACACATCAACGCGCATCTGATTTAAATACGCACCGGCTTCTGGTTCATTTAAGCTATGGAACAGCATTCCTTGCTGCATTGGTGATAACGGATAGATATCTGCTATTTGTTCTACCGGTACAGGTAAATTGTCTATCTGTGATTGACTTAGATTTGTTAATGGAAAGTCTGATGGCGTTAAACCGTAATTTTCCTCAGCTAAACAATGATTAACAATCGCTTCCAGTGCCTTAGTATATTTATCTGCTAATACTTGTATTGTTGAAGTGTGATAAACCTCACCACTGAAACTCCAGCTAAGTGCTAGTTCTCCGTTGTAAACCTGGCCGTTAATGCTGATCCAATTATCTAATGGGGCTTCATCGCTTATACTCGCTCCACCATTTCCTTGTGCTGGTGAGAATAACGCACCGTTGTCTTCATTAAAACTACCATCAAATTGACCAAGGTAATTAAAGGTAATACGAGCTTTAGGCAACGCTTTCATTTGTTGTTGTGTGTCGGCATCACTTAAATAGCGAAGGACACCATAACCCAAGCCTTTATTGGGGATTGCTCTTAGTTGTTCTTTTACCGCTTTAATGGCGCTATCTAACGTTGAAGCGGGGGTGAGCTTCACTGGGAACATGCTGGTAAACCAGCCGACGGTACGCGTTAAATCAATATCATTGAACAATTCTTCACGACCATGCCCTTCTAGGGCAATAAGGGTTGAGCCTTCGCCTGTCCAGTCACATATCACTTGTGATAATGCTGTTAACA
Source organism: Gammaproteobacteria bacterium (assembly GCA_013214945.1). NCBI lineage: Bacteria > Pseudomonadati > Pseudomonadota > Gammaproteobacteria > Gammaproteobacteria bacterium. The sequence goes on along the minus strand of JABSRT010000049.1, from coordinate 1,012 downwards.
ATAAATCATTAATCTGAGTACGGTAAGCACTGGGTGCTTGCTTCAGTAATTGCTCAGTTAAGTTTTTGTCTAACTGAGTGGTGACAGTTTTGGCGTATTTATTTTGTTGACTGCCTTGGACATTATCGCGAGGCAATTCTCTTACATGCGTTAATTCCGCTTGCCAGTAATCTAGCTCTGCCAATAACGTAGGCGCTTGAGCATATTCTACCAATTTAGTTGACCAATCTTTAATTGAGCTGGTTTTTTCTGGTAACACAATCGTTTGATTTAATTGTAATTGCTTATAAACTGTTTGTAAGTCTTCAAGTAAAATCCGCCAAGAGACTCCGTCAACAACTAGGTGGTGAATTACAATTAATAATCGCTGTTCACCTTCAGGTAAAGTAAATAACACCACACGCATCAGCGGCGCGTTGATTAAATTTAAACTACGTTGTGCTTCATTGGCTATTGCGGTTAATTCAGTTTCATTTGTTACATCGCGCAGCCAGAGCATATCGGCACTGACATCCGTTCTCATATTAAAGAGTGCTTGCCAATTTCCGTTTTCTTGCTGGCTGTAATTTAAACGCAAGGCATCATGGTGCGTAACCAATTGCGCTAATGCATAGCTTAATAACACACTATCCATAGTTTGGTGTAATTTCAGTAACACCGACTGATTCCACTGATGTTGATGTGGAATATCCCCTTCAAAAAATTCCTGCTGAATAGGGATTAACGAGATCCCACCGGTTATCAAGCCTTGCTCTGCCTTAGTTTTAGTCTCATCCGAGTGTTTAGCCACTCTTGCCAAACCTGACAACATTTGGTGCTGAAAGACATCTTTGGGGCTAAATTGCAGACCAGCCTGACGAGCTCGGCTTACCAACTGGATTGAAACAATAGAATCACCGCCCAACTCAAAGAAGTTGTCATTCAAACCAACTTGCTCAACACCCAGCACGTCTTGCCAAATTTGCGCTAATTGCTTTTCTAGCTCAGTAGTTGGCGCAACATAGGTTTGTTG
>JABSRT010000048.1 GCA_013214945.1 Gammaproteobacteria bacterium | reverse complement strand
AGAGGTCGGGCAATGCATTGAATGATTAGGTGTTCACGATGAACCGGAATCAGTGTTCACGTTCGCCGGAATACGCATCGAGATGGGTATTGGTGAATCAACCTTGTATAATTGGCGTAAACAAGCAGTTAATAAGGGGCATTTAGTGCCAGGTGATGGAAAGAATGCTGAACAATGGTCTTCAGCAAATAAGTTCTCGGTAGTGTTGGAAACAGCATCTTTAAATCAAGCAGAATTGGCGGAGTATTGCCGTAGTAAAGGTCTTTACGCAGAACAGATAGCCGCTTGGCGAAGTGCTTGTATGGATGCTAATTCTAATGTTAAAGAGCAGGAAAAAGCCTTCACAATTGAATCTAAAAAAGATAAAAAGCAGATTAATCAATTAGAAAAGGAACTGCGGAGAAAAGATAAGGCGCTAGCTGAAACAGCTGCGTTACTGGTGCTAAGAAAAAAAGCAAATGCGATCTGGGGGGAAACCGAGGACGAATGATCCTCGACTCAGTTCGCGTTCAAGCGGTTGAATTAATTAGTGAGGCAGTTGCTTGTGGTGCGGCAAGATTTAAAGCCTGTGCCGAGCTTGAAATCAGTGTTAGGACTTATCAACGGTGGATTGTTGATGGGGATATCAAAACTGATGGTAGACCAAGTGCCCAGCGTCCTGAACCGAAAAACAAGCTGTCAAAATCGGATCGAGACAACTTATTGGCCACCGTTAATAGCGACGATTTCAAGAGCTTGCCACCAAGCCAAATCGTCCCGGCACTGGCTGATAATGGAATTTATATTGCTTCTGAATCGACATATTATCGTGTTCTTCATGAAGAAAAACTGCAAAACGCACGCGGGCGTAGTCAGGTAAAAGAAAGAAAAGCGCCTACGACACATTGCGCTACAGGGCCAAACCAAGTGTGGTGTTGGGATATCACTTGGTTGCCTGGCCCCGTAAAAGGACTGCATTTTTACCTGTATTTGATATTGGATATATTTAGCCGAAAGATTGTTGGGTGGGAAATTCATGACGACGAATCAGCAGGAAATGCGTCGACATTGATCAGAAAGACCCATTTAAAAGAAAGTGTTAGAGATAATCCGCTTGTGCTTCACTCGGATAATGGAAGCCCGATGAAAGGATCCTCAATGCTTGAAACACTTTATAGTTTAGGCGTAGCATCGTCATTTAGTCGTCCTCGCGTGAGCAATGATAATGCCTATGCCGAGTCGATTTTTAAAACGTGTAAATATAGACCAGATTATCCTTATAAAGGATTTTCAACAATAGATGAAGCACGTGATTGGGTATTGAAATTTAGCCACTGGTATAATTTCAACCACAAACATAGCGGCATCAAGTACGTCACTCCTCATCAAAGACATTCGGGGTTGGCGGAGAAAGTATTAGCAAATAGAAAAGAAGTTTATCAGCGTGCTAAGGAACGAAATCCTGAGCGTTGGAGTGGTAACATTCGCGATTGGGATTTACCGCAAGAAGTGCACTTAAACCCTGAACGAGAGATCGTCAAAGTTGAGAGTGCATAACGTAGCGATCGCGACAACTAGTTTGACAAACTCCGCAACTGAGGTTGCTGTTTTCCAGGATGAAGAAGGCTGCAGCCTTTTTTAATATATCATTGTCCCGTTGGGCACGTTTTAGCTGTTTTCAAGCTCTTGAATCCGCTGGTGCTCTGGCGTTAGAGCAGCTTTATTAGGTGTATGACCGTCAATTTCATTAGCATATTGTCGTTTCCAACGTGAAACAGCCGATTCACATGCACCTGATATTTCCATTATCTGCAAGACTAATTCACCATCATCGATCATCAATTTAGCAAATTCTAATTTTTGTTCTTTGGTGACTGTTATTCGTGTTTTCATTTGTCTTCTGTCGGTCATTATATATTCCTAGAGTTATCTATTTTACGCTATAACTCTCTCCAATATAATTAGACCACTTTAGTTATTAGGCGCATGCTCTTGAGGGTACTGTCAAGTTAAGGCCTCTTTCAAAAAACATGCGATAATCAATGTATGAAAAATTCAAATATCTACGCAGGTTATCGCTATCCTGCCCAAATTGTTAGCCACGCAGTTTGGCTTTATCATCGTTTTACGCTCAGTTTTCGTGATATCGAAGAATTACTTGCAGCTAGAGGTGTCGTTGTCAGTTATGAAACGATTCGTCAGTGGTGTAAAAAATATGGAGCTATTTACTGCAATCAAATAAAAAAGAGTCGTGGTCAGCTTGGAGATATTTGGTATCTGGATGAGGTCTTTATTAAGATCAATGGTGTATTACATTACCTTTGGCGAGCTGTAGATCAAGACGGTGATGAAATCGATATTTTGGTTCAAAAACGCAAGGATAAGAGGGCTGCGATGCGTTTCTTTAAGCGATTACTAAAAGGGCAAGGGATGATGCCGTTAAAGATTGTGACGGATAAATTGGCAAGTTATTCAACCGCTAAAAAAGAATTAATACCAAGTATTGAGCACTCAACAGTTCAGTATGAAAACAATGGATGTGAATTATCACACCAGCCCACTCGGCGGCAAGAAAGGCAAATGCGGAGGTTCAAATCCCATGGGTAAGCTCAACGTTTTTTGAGTTGCCATGGTGTGGTGAATAATTTATTTCGAACTAGGCATCATTTAATGCAAGCGAAACACTATCGTTTTTTCCGTGATCGATCATTTATAGAATGGAATAGGGTTAGTTGTGTCCAAAATTTAGATTAAGGAGTATTTGATCGAGATTACTCGACTCAGATCGATAAGTTGACAATACCAAAATGTCCATAATCACTGAACTAGGTACATATATTAAATATTGTGATTAATATCGGTAGGGTGTTGTTATTTGGTGGGGATTTTGCCATGCTATGGTGGTTTCTTGTTTTTTGACTTTACTTGAGGTCTGTTTGTTTCCCCTCATTGCAATTTTATTCTTTTTTTTATGGGCTAATGTGCTAACTAAATCTGACTTTGCGTTAACAATTGAGCTAATAAATCGTTGCTTGCATTTAAATTCGAAGGAAGATATAAATGATTTTTATCAACTTCTGTCACACAAATTAGGTATTGGTTGTTTAATGATAGGGCATTCAACAAGCAGTTTAGCGAATGCTCAATCTCACCACTTTGGCTTACATGGCTGGAAAGAAATTTATGAAAGCAAAGGGTTAATCGCGATTGACCCTGTTATTCCGCTTGCGTTTAAATCTGAAGGTTCAGTCAATTGGTGTGACGCTTATAAGCATAGAAAAGAGGAAAGTAGTGAATTTATTAAGATAGCCACAGACTATGATTTGTTAAACGGTATTAGTTTTGGAACAATGAAGCACTCGATAGCCTCTAGTTCCAATGTTGTATCAATTGGCTCAGGAGCAACCCCATTCGATGATGTTCAGTCTGTCATCTTACGACAAATACTCCCCCACATATCGGAAATCCTTGGTCGTCAGAATATTTGGTGGAGGCCTAAACTAACTGTAAAAGAGCTAGAAGTTATAAAATGGTGCACTGCAGGAAAGAGTTACTGGGAAATATCTCAAATAATGGGGATAGCTGAACGAACGGTTAAGTTCCACATGCAGAATATATTTAAAAAATTTGATGTTACAAATAAATCTCACGCTATAGCTAGAGGTGTGAGTTTTGGGCTGACATCTTTTTAGCTTGATATTCTCATCAATGTCCTAATATTCCAATTTTAAGTTTTTCTAGCAAGGTAAATGAAGCCTCATTCCTGATCTGTTTTTTGGCTGTAAATCAGGTGTATGATGACTTAAGTTTAATTCCTATAATAAATACTTCATATAATCCCTATCAGCTATGTCAATTACACTTTTAATTCTTATATTTTAGTTGCTCGCGTAGCCAAAATAACTCGTTTTTTCTAGGGGCTGTTGATCTTTCACATTGGCAACCACCGTGAAGAGAAGTATACGATTCAAGAATTCGAGAATCATAAATACTTGTCACGCTACTTCAAATTTCCTGCGGGTATGATCCAGGAATTTATCGCGTTAAACCCCATGCTAAAAAAGACATCGACGTTAGGTGAATTAAAATCGCTATTTACAACACCCCATGCCAGGTCTAAATCCATTGCAACACTCGCGTATCGGTTTGGATTCATTGACCTAACCTCGCCCATTACGTAAGCGCTCATTTAACCCCACCTACCAATGTTAATGGGCTTCTAGAATAATAATCTCAATATTTTTAACATTGAGATTATTATGGCGTCACCTGAAAAAATCGCACACTGGCAGTCAATTTTTAAATAGCATAACGATAGCGGATTAACGATTTCGACATTCTGCAAACAATACAAAATTAATATATCAACGTATTATTCCTGGCGAAAAAAATTGGCAGAGCCAGAAGCAAGCCTCAAGAAAAAACAGCAACTTGTGCCTTTATTTGTCGGTGAATCAATCATGTCCCAAGTTTCTTCATTGATGATCAAAACGCCAAGTGGTTATCAATTGACGTTCGATGACGATATTACTCTCGAAAAACTTCATCAGATATTAGCGTTAATCTCATGATTAGCCCTACGCAGGTCTATCTTGTCACTGGCGTTACCGACATGCGAAAGTCAATTAATGGCCTATCGATCATTGTTGCTGATGAACTCGAACTTGATCCTTTAAGCAAGGCTTGGTTTGTTTTTTGTAACCGTGGGCGAGATAAATTAAAAATATTATTCTGGGACACTAATGGCTTTTGGCTTTACTATCGCCGCTTAGAACAAGGTCGTTTTCAGTGGCCAAAACATGATGAAACACCCAGTGCCATGCACATTGAAGAACGCCAACTACAATGGCTACTATCCGGGCTTCCGGTGTTCAATCGTACTAAACACCAACGATTACAGGGGTTATCGGTCATGTAATTAGCATGATCATTTTTGGGGCCTTGAACGATCCTGCCAGTGTGTCATGCTTATCGGCATTAGCCCCTATAATAACGATTTGACGTGACAAAAGATCCCAGTGTTGAACAACTTAAAGCGCAATTAGCGGCCTTTGAAGCAAAGGTGAATCAGCTTGAATTAAGCAATAAAACGCTAAAAGAAAATAACAATTCTTTACAACGTCAAATCGATTTACTCATTAGTAAACTAAATCTGAGTAACTCAAAACGCTTTGGTAAGCAAAGTGAAAAAGCACCTCGTGGCACATTCAATGAAGCAGAACACATCAAGTCCGAGACTGAGCCCAAGCATCATAAGAAAGGCAAGCAATCACTGCCAAGTCATCTTGAACGTGAAGAAGTAGAGCATAAGCTAGAAGATGCAAGCTGTGCGTGTTGTGGCCATCAAATGCATATCTGTGGCAGCGAAACGAGTGAACAGATAAAAATTATCCCAGCTAAAATCAGCGTCATCAAACATCAACAGTTCAAATATGCTTGTCGTGAATGTGAACAAACTCAAGTCACGAGTAAAGTGGTCACAGCCAGCAAGCCTAAGCAGCCCATTCCACGCAGCATTGCTAGTGCAGAAACATTGGCGGCCGTGGTAACTGCTAAATACTGTGATGCACTCCCACTGTATCGACAAGTTGAAATTTTTAAACGCGGTGGTCTGGATATATCACGCGCGACGTTGGCGAACTGGTGCATAAAGTCAGGCGCTATCCTCAAACCACTGATCGAAGCTATGCAACAAGTTCTCGTTAATCAACATAGCTTGTGTGCCGATGAAACCCGAGTGCAGGTGTTAGACGAGCCAGATAAATTGGCAACGAGCCAGTCTTACATGTGGGTTTACCGTAGCAACGAAGTGAGTGAGCAGCCGGTTGTTATTTATGATTACCAACCGGGTCGCAGTCGCCAGAACCTTAAAAACTTTTTACAGGGTTTTGAAGGTTACCTGCAATGTGATGGTTACAGTGTTTATGATAATGTCGACGGTATTTTAGCCGTAGGTTGCTGGGCACATACGCGTCGTAAATATGACGAAGCCTTAAGAGCGGAGAAAAAGAGTAAAGGTCGAGCGCATAAAGCGATTAGTTTTATCAGCAAGCTTTACCAAATTGAAAACAAAATAAAAGCCAAGAAGTTATCCGTTGCCGAGCGGTATCAACTGCGACAAGAAAAATCGAAACCGATACTCGATGCCTTCAAACAATGGCTTGATGAAACCAAAGAAAAACTAACCACTAAAAGCTATATCGCTACCGCGATAAACTACACATTGAATCAGTGGGAAAAGCTCATTCGTTATATCGATGATGGTGAATTAGGTATCGATAATAATATTACCGAAAGAGATATCAGGCCGTTCACCACAGGCAGGAAAAATTGGATGTTCTCACAATCGGTTAAAGGAGCTGAAGCGAGCGCGACACTTTATAGTATCGTAATGACTTGCCGAGCCAATGACATCAATCCATATTTTTACTTCCAGCACTTGTTCAAAACACTACCAAATTTAGATGAACAAACCGATTTAACGGCACTGATGCCGTGGAATGTGCAGCTCGATTACACGTTAGGGTAAGCGCAACTGGTTAGTTGTGCGCTTACATATAAATCAACCAAGGCGTTGCCATTATAAAGACGATACCAGCGTTCAATTACTTCATCTTGTGACCATGTTAACCCTTGGCTACGGTCAACGCGTAACACCAGATGAATTTTGTCTAACACCCATTGTCGCCTGTGGTTGTAATTTTTACCCAAGTATTTGTCTTCGCCACATAAATATGCACGCCGAACACACCGTGAAACCACGTGATAATAAGGTGTCGCCGATAAATCGATGAGACTTCCTCTCGCTCTAGCCATGATGCTACTCCCACTCTCGTTTAGTAGGACTCTAGCCTAGTACAAAAAGTAATTAGCCGTCTAAAATTTTTGGGTGTCTAAAACTCATTGCCCTAGAAAAATACTAAATTACCAGACCGCAGAAGAAGTGTTTATGAATTAATCATTTAGTAAGTGGTGCACTTAGAACATGAATTCGGGATATTTATCTTCGCCACATAAAAACGCCCGTCGAACACACCGTGAAACCACGTGATAATACGGTGTTGCCGACAAATCAATGAGACCGCTTCTCGCTCTAGCCATGGTACTTCTCCCACTTTCGTTAGGTAGAACTCTAGCGTAGTACAAAAAACGTTTAGCCGTCTAAAATTTGTGGGTGTCTGAAATTACTTTGAAATTACTTTAAAAGGTACTGTTATTGAAGTTACTAGATTTCGGAGCATTGCAACTGCAATGCTCCTGTTTTTATTAACCAATTTCAACTAGACGGATGTGAAATCACATCGAGCAATATCACCTTTTGCCACCCATGTAGTTTCATCAACTTTACGATAGTAAAACTTGCTATCTGGAAGTGAGTCTGAGTTTCCAAAGAAAAACTTCGACTCTTTATCTCTTACAATACCTTTAAACCAAACTTTCACATTGCGTTCGTTGGCGCTTTCCACATACCCCATTTTGTTGTCTGCGGAACATACCTTATCACCTGGCGTATAGTCCAACTTAAAGCGATTACTCCATACAGCAGCACGATATTCATTGTGGTTATCTAATGCTTTCTTTCGAGCGAGCCTTTTGTTTTCTCGGCGCTGTTTTTTATCACTCTGACGGAGAACATTCGCATAGCGAGACTCAAATGCATGTTGAGCTACATTATTTGCAGTTTCAGGTGGTATATAAAGCCCTACAAAAGAATGGCTGCCAGATTTAGGCACAGTGCTTGAATTATATCCACCTTCTTTAACCCCATAGTACGAACTAAAATAAATTACAGCACCATGAATCTTTCCATTTCTATAACAAGCACTTTGCGAACCTTTAACCAGCTGCCTCATCTCCTTTCTCCAAGTGTGCTCTTCACCCGTCACGCTTATTTCGTTCAAAAATAGAAAGCCAATATTATTCAAGGAATCACGGTATTGTTCTTTTTCTCTATCGAGCATACTGCCATAACTTAGCTTCAGGTAATATGGAAACTTCCCTGCATGAGTAGTGGCGTGTTTCTTCATTAGGTCAAGCTTGTCTTCAGTCGTATAGTGTAATGGATCAAACAGCCCTTTTCTGTCTGCTTTTTCAAAGCCTGTCAGAGGGCTTACTTCTCCTGCACAAGAAGCTGTAAATGACTTTTTAGCAGCATCATAAAAAGGATGTTGATGCATAGGCCAAGCATGCCCTGTTTTGGTTCTAAATAAATAAAAAGTACCATAATCCGACTCTATCGCATCTACTGTTGAACCGAATCCAGCTCCAATAGATTTAAAAGTCGAGGAATACTCAGAGCCAACCTCTACTTCTAGAGCTGACGTAACAGAACTAGCATTATCAAATGTTTGTTTTACAAATGATTTGTCTTTTTCTTCTGGGGCCGGTGTACTTGCACAACCTGCAAGAGTTGATATAAGAATGATAGAAATTAGAATATTGCGCATTGAATCGCTGTGTCCTTTTTATTATTAGGGTTAATCCATATGTAGACTTTGCATACAACTAGAAATTCCATTATAAACAATAAGATAATGTTCTTAAAGTTATATCCAACTAAATGTATAAATAGAATTATTGACACCCATATAATTTGGACGGCTAAACTTCTTGTGTCAATTGCTTACGAACTGATCTCATTTGGTCTTTGTTTTAGTGTTTTTACTAGATTTTATTTTTTGTTAGGTAACTCGTGTCCAATTTACTCACAATTTCGAATCGCAGACATGACAAAGCCAGCTTTAAGGCGGTTGTAGGTTGTATTTACCGTGGTGTTTTAGCCGACGCCTTTATGCCAACACTGTCCGTGGTCGTTTGCGCATTGTCGCAACGCGTATTCGCTACCAGCAAAGTGACCATATTGCCGCCTAAAGTTCTTTATCACTTCGATCCAATCGTCAGGACTAATCCCTAACCTATTAATTAGTTTTGGAGTGGTATCGTCAATCGAACCACGTTTATTGGGGTGTATTGCTCGCCCACTCCAATCGGCAAGTTCTAAATAGTCGTACAGTGTAAACGCGATAGCATTGTTGTCTTTGCTTGAGCC
>JABSRT010000047.1 GCA_013214945.1 Gammaproteobacteria bacterium | reverse complement strand
CAACTAACTCGATGGTTAGGAGCAGCGCTTGGAACCCTGTGGTTCGTTGCGTTGGGAGGCACATAATACGCTTTCCCGATTCGAAGTCAACGTTTAATTTCGTTACTTATAAAATAAATTTTAATAAGAAGTTAAACCAATCTATTTTCTTCTCTAACCCGCTTCAGCGCTTGCTTTCGTAAGCTGCTTTCCCGTTTCAGTGAGGCGCATTATAGGGAAGTTTCAGGGTATGGCAAGCGCTTATTCTGACATTTTACACATAAACGTTTGAGTGCCTAATTAGCAATCACTATTGTAAGCACTCAGTGTCATTAGATACCTATTTTAGCAATTTGATCACATCTTGCAGGGTGCTGATGACATGATCAGCGAGCTCTTCACCTTCAGCTGTAATCTCTTTACCCGTACGAACTAAAATGTTGGTGCCGACACCCGCATTTTGCCCTGCTTGAATATCTGACACTTTATCACCCACTAGATATGATTGTGACAAATCAAGCTCCAAAGATTCTGCAGCGCTATTGATCATGCCCGGTTGCGGTTTACGACAGTCACACGCTTGCTTGTATTCACCGATACCTTGGTCTGGGTGATGCGGGCAATAATAGATACCGTCAAGTTCAACGCCTTTGTCAGCAAGTGACCAGTCCATCCATTCGGTTAATGTCATAAAATCATCTTCGCTGAAGTAACCGCGTGCAATGCCTGATTGGTTTGTTATAACGACTAACTGATAACCTTTTTCTTTAATTTGCTGACAGGCGTCAATTACGCCATCGATAAATTCAAAATCATCTCTATGTGACACATAACCAGTATCAATATTGATGACGCCATCACGATCTAGAAAAACTGCTTTATTACTCACTCGATACTACCTTACGTTATATATATGTATGCTACAGATGCTAGGCAGTTAGCCATCGCTATCCTGGATTGTTGCAGATGGTCGTTACTTGGGTTCGACTACTGTTGATGACTCAATATAAAATCTTGTACGTTTTGCTCCAAACAGCTTTTTGAGATGTAGTTAGTGCCGCCTTGGTGAATGATTAACAAACCTTGGTCAGTTTGTTTTATTTCACTGACATCGCACCATTTAATTTCACCATTAACATGGAACGATTTTGTGGTGATGCCTTGCTGATCAATAATTAGTGTGATCTCACTGTTTGACGCTTTGCTTAGCATTTGTCTTACTAACCACCATGCTTTACGGTAGCGCACACTTACTGCTTCAAGCGCAGCTAAAGCGACCACAAAAAAGGCACCGTAATAATTAACCCCAACCACAAATAATAATATTAGACCGACTACAAATAATACCATCGCTTTATAGTATGGTTTAATAGTCGTGTCGATTGCCACTGATTGGTCGAAGCATTCTCCATAATGCGCTTTGTCTAGAATAAAAGCGGTTTGATGGCTAAAAGGTGTATTCATAATAATGTCTGTCAGTAAATGTCTAGCTAGTTTAACTGGATCTTAAAATCAGATCATCAAACTAGCTAACTATTAGTCTAATAAACACGACATTTCATTAAAACTGTGCAATTTGACAAATTATTATGTCACTTTAAATCTCGATGTTAGCTGACTCAGCGTGCTGGCAATATGACTTATTTCATGACTAGCAGAAGACACCTGCTCTGCACTTGCAGAGTTCTCATGTGCAACATCGCTAATGACGGTGACACTTTGACTTATTTCAACCGACACCCGTGATTGTTCTTCAACCGCCGTTGCAATCATTTCGGTCAATTGCGTCATATTATTCACTTCGCTGTTCATCTCGGTTAACACGCCAACAGTCTCATGAGCATTTGACACCGTTTTTTGGCAAACATCACGGCTAAATGTCATCACTTTAACCGCTTTGTTTGAAACGTCTTGTAACTTGGTAATCATCTGTTCAATGCTTTTGGTTGATTCTTGGGTTTTAGATGCCAACGTCCGGACTTCATCAGCCACCACCGCGAAGCCTCGTCCTTGCTCACCTGCTCTAGCCGCTTCAATTGCAGCATTTAGTGCAAGTAAGTTTGTTTGATCCGCAATCCCTCTTATAACCTCTAATACAGTGCCTATCTCATATGAGTCTTTTTCTAATTCCTTAATAACTTCACTGGCTTGCGTTATCTCTTGGTCTAATGAGTCTAAATCTGTAATCGTTTGATTGAGTGCATGATGCGCTTTGTCTGACGATGATTGCATTGTCTGAGAGCTACTGGCAACTTGTACTGCTGTTTGTGATACTTCATTAATACTTATAGACATTTGTTCTACTGCTGTCGCAATTTGTTCGATACTTGCCTGTTGTTCTTGCAAGCTCGCTGTTGACTGCAGGCTCGACGCACTGGTTTGTTCAGCAACACTGGCCAGACTATGGCTGTCATGAATAATCTCTCCCATGACATTACGCAGTTGTTTAGCCATTTTCTGCATTGCGCCGTAAGCACCTTCAATATTCCTCTGATCATCAAAAGCAATCGTTAAGTCGCCACTTGCAATCGTCTCTGAAATCAACTGCATTTCACTTGGCTCACCACCTAAAGGTTTTAATATAGATGCAGAAATAACCAAAGCAACCGAGACAATGGCGATAACAGCAATGACAACAATAATTAAAATAGTCCAATAGAGTGTTTTGATTGGCGCAAAGGCTTCGGCGACATCAATTTCGGAAATAACCGCCCAACGTATGCCATGAATATCAATCGGGGTAAATGCCGATAATACCGGGTTGTTATTGTAATCGATAATAACTTGATGGCTCTCTTTACCATTAATGGCTAGGTTAGACGCTTGGGTATCAACCCCGTTATTTGCAACATTTCCCGAAAATGAGGCGGTGACAGAGTGCCCCGCGGGATCAAGAAATGAATCTGAACGCATTAACAAGTCACTGCCAATCAGATAACTTTCACCGGTATTACCCATCCCTGAACGTTGTTGCATCAATTGATTGATTTTTTCAATCGACAACTGCAAGGCTACCACTACTGACACGCCATCACTGTTGGTTAATGGCAACGCAATAAAGGCTGCGGGATCATTATTACTTGGGGCGTAGCGACTAAAATCTGACATACCAAAAGTATTGCTGTTGCTCACTTGTTTGAACAAAGTACTTAAGCCAGAGTCACGATAAGGACCTGTAAGTGAATTCGTTTGATAATCGGGTTCTTTAGTAACAGAGTAGAAAACATCGCCAGCATGATCAATCAAGAAAAAATCATAATAGCCATATACATTGATGAACTGTTCAAAAAAAGCGTGATTATTATGCGCCGATTCAATTAAGGCCGTAGCAGAACTAAAATCGAGACTTTTTTTAACCGTACGGGACAAAATTTCAATATCACCTTGGCGCTCGGTGAAATAGTTTTTGATTTGAGTTTTTTTAGTATCCCTTACCGCGATGAGCTTAGCGAACACCTCGGACTCAATTGTGGTACTAGCAGAATATGCCGCAATAAAACCAACGGTTAATGTCGGTATTAGCGCAATAAGTAAGAATGTTAATACCAACTTCCTTTTCAGTATCATAGTTATTTCCTTTAACTAAGTTTTATCGCACTAAGTTAGTGCAAATGAACAGCCATAGCAAGATGCGATTAATTATTGATTTTGATCATTTCTTGAGAGCTACATATAGGATAGGAGTATTAGATAAAATCTAAAAATTTTTAATTAGCGAACTGTCGAGTCAGTAATGCAAACTCGACAGCAGTTGACTGAGTTAGCTATATATTCGCTGCGCCCAACGCGTTAACCCGGCGGTAACACTACCAAAGTGATCGCCGACAACCAATTTACAGTCCTTGAATTGACTTTCAATTACCGCTCTTAGTACCGGTGATTGCGCCGTGCCACCCGTAACAAATACCACATCTGGCTGGCACTGCGCTTGTGCAACTGCTTCATGCATTAGTTTTGCAACTCCAAGCAGAATGTGTTCGTTAGCGTTTCTTAATGTGGCACGACTCACAGCAATCTCGAGTCCGGCATCAAGAAAATCTAAATTAATTGAATGCTCATTATCCGCTGACAACGCAATTTTTGCTTGCTCTGCGCAATTGACCAACTGATAAGTCAGTTTGTCGTTATGCACCTTTAATAGGCGTGCCGCTAACTCCGGGTCTTGAGCATCGCGGACCAATTGAGTTAAAAAACGGCCATTTTTTTGGCTATAAAATTCAGTCTGGGCAACAATATTATTAATGGCACTAGCGTCTGCGTAACAATTGGCTGGCATTGGTTTGCCCGTTTTAAGCAACCGGTCCATGCCAAGACTCGGCATAATGCCTTTTAACGCTAAACGAATATCGAAATCATTACCGCCAATACGTTTACCAGCATGACCAAGCATATGTTGCTGGCGATCATTACACTCAACAAATTCAGGAGACATTAACATCATCGAGCAATCGGTAGTACCACCACCAATATCAACCACCAACACTTTAGTTTCGCGTTGCAATGTCGCTTCAAATTCAAAGCCTGCAGCGACTGGTTCATACAGAAATTCTACCTGCTTAAATCCAACACGTTTTGCGGCATTGGTTAAGATGCTCAGTGCCTGCTCATTACTTTTATTGCCGTTAACCCCCTGAAAGTTGATTGGCTTACCAATAACGGTACTCGTGACTTGTCGTTGCAATTTCTGTTCTGTTAAGTGCTTAACTTGCGCCATCATTGCAGCCACGATGTCTTCAAATAATGCAATTTGAGCAGGCACTAAACCACTAGCGCCTAGGAATGATTTTGGTGACTTAATATAATAGCCTTCCTCAGGCTCTTCCAGATAGTTTTCAAGCGCCAGTCGACCAAAAGATAGGTCACTGGGAATACCATCTTGTGTTAGCTCGCGTAATACACCCTGGCCTTTGACCAATTGCGCCTGCCGATTGAGCGCAAAAGGTTGCTGCGCTTCAATCGGCAGTTGTTGATGAAGCCAATTGACAATAACTTCTCTGGCCGGAGCATAGAGTGACGACAGCATGTATCGACCATGACCATTTAGTTCAACAAGCTGCGGGGAACCGTCAGACATTACACCAACAGCGCAATTAGATGTGCCGTAATCAAAACCTATCATTGAATAATTCAACTTCGAGCAATATAAAAAGGCCGCGTAGAATACTGATTTAGCCTGCCAGACACAAGCTAATTTAGCTCTAAATTACAATCAAGTGACAGACCCGACTAAATGGTATTGCGCTCGATACAATAAGTGACACGGTCCCTACTCTATCAATATTCACATCACAACCCCGCTGCCACAAAGCCGACATGGACTATTTAGACTTTTGTTTTTATTGAATAAAACTTTTAATGGTAAAGATAAAATTAAAGGATACTTAAGCCAAATAACGGCCTATAATATACGCGAATTTTACCAGTATCTTATATTTTGGAGATTAGTTATGAATGTTATTGAAGTAAACCACCCCCTAATTAAGCATAAACTTGGCCTGATGCGCGAAGGCGATATCAGCACTAAGCGGTTTAGAGAACTTGCGGCTGAAGTTGGCAGTTTATTAACCTATGAAGCATCAAAAGATTTTGTCTTAGAAACAAAAACCATCAATAGCTGGAATGGTGAAATTCAGGTCGAACAAATCAAAGGCAAAAAAGTCACCGTGGTGCCTATTTTACGTGCAGGACTTGGCATGATGGATGGTGTATTAGAGCTAATTCCAAGCGCCCGTATTTCTGTCGTTGGCATGTACCGTGATGAAGAAACCCTTGAGCCAGTCGTTTATTTCGAAAAACTAGCGGGTCAAATAGATGAGCGTTTAGCCTTAGTAATTGATCCAATGCTTGCAACAGGTGGCTCAATGATTGCGACAATCGACTTACTAAAATCTCGTGGCTGCAAACAAATAAAAGCAATAGTTCTAGTCGCTGCGCCAGAAGGCCTTGCAGCACTTGATAAAGCGCACCCCGATGTTGAACTTTATACTGCGTCGATTGACGACTGCCTTAATGAAGCGGGTTACATTATACCTGGTTTAGGTGATGCAGGTGATAAAATTTTCGGCACTAAATAATTAAATATTAAGGTTTATTATGCAATCCGAACTATCAAACCAAAATAGTACTTCATTAGTTAAGGAAATTGTCACTGGTAGCCAAATGTTATTTGTCGCTTTTGGTGCGCTGGTCTTAATGCCGTTATTAACGGGATTAGATCCTAATGTTGCTTTGTGTACTGCTGGCATTGGTACTTTGCTCTTTCAGTTGGTTACCAAAGGTCAGGTGCCAGTATTTTTAGCCTCTTCTTTCGCATTTTTTGCTCCAATTATGTATGGCACGCAAACTTGGGGCATTCCTGCAACGATGGGTGCACTAATGGTTGTTGGCGTAGTATATGCGTTGTTTAGTGGTGTAGTAAAAGTGCGGGGGGTTGGTTTTATTCATAAATACTTACCACCGATAGTCACTGGCCCAATCATTATGGTGATTGGTTTATCACTTGCCCCTGTAGCAGTCCACATGGCACTTGGCCGTACGGGTGACGGCTCGGCCCAATTGATTGATCAGTCGTTAGCGATGTCAATTTCACTGCCAGCACTTATAACCACTTTATTAGTCTCTGCCTTTAGTAAAGGGTTTATGCGGTTGGTACCAATTTTGGCTGGGATCTTAGTGGGTTATGGCTTGTCGCTTTATCACGGTATTATTGATTTTTCACCAGTCACTAATGCGCCGTGGTTAGCCATGCCTAACTTCACCGCCCCTGAGTTTCATTGGCAAGCGATCATATATATGTTGCCAGTGGCTATTGCCCCTGCAATTGAACATATCGGTGACGTTTTAGCGATTAGCTCAGCAACGGGTAAAGATTACCTTAAAAAACCAGGCCTTCACCGCACGTTACTTGGTGACGGACTGGCGACCACGGTAGCATCAATGTTAGGTGGTCCACCTAATACGACTTACTCTGAAGTCACTGGTGCAGTTATGTTAACGAAATCATTTAACCCAAGAATTATGACTTGGGCAGCGATCACTGCCATTATCATGGCATTTGTTGGTAAGCTTGGTGCTTTATTGCAAACGATCCCTGGAGTTGTGATGGGTGGCATTATGATGCTGTTATTTGGGCTAATCGCTAGTGTTGGCTTAGGTAGCATGGTCAAGGCAAAAGTAGATTTTGAACAACCTCGTAACTTCATTATTTTTGCGATTGTTTTAGTCTTTGGCATTGGCGGTATGGCACTAAACTTTGGTGGTTATAGCATCCAAGGTATTAGTTTGTGTGCTTTAGTCGCGATTGTACTTAACTTGATATTACCTAAAGAGCCGGCGGTTTAAACTGCCAATCTCTAATGACTTCGACACCGGTAAATAGCAACTCGCTAGTTGCCAGTGTCGAGGCATTTACCTTGCCCCTACTAACTGCCCTTACGTTAAAACAATAACGCTTCGTCACTTTTCCAGAGCTTACAGCGCGAAAGTTACCCGGTTTTCACTTCATTAAAAAATACTCATGGCCAACATTGGTTAAAGATAATTGTTACAAGAATTATTATCACTCGCTGACTCGAGTATTTGGGGAATTTCATCGGCACTTAACGGCCTGTAGTAATAATAGCCTTGTACTAAATCACATAAATTTGTTGTTAAGAAATCGGCTTGAGCTTGGGTCTCGACACATTCAGCAACAATTTTCATATTTAAACTGTGCGCTAAGCTAATCGTTGAAGTAACGATGCCTCGACTCGAAGCACTGTGTTCTAAATCTTGAACAAACATGCCATCTAGCTTTAGGGTATCAACCGGTAATGTCTTTAAATATCTTAAGGAAGAATAGCCCGTTCCGAAATCATCAATTGCAATTTTTATCCCTAAACTTTGTAGCTGCTCGAGGGCCGCAATGGTTTTCTTTGAATGTTCGAGAAAAACATCTTCAGTTATTTCAATTTCTAGCAGTGTTGGTGAAATCTGATACTTGGCCGCAGTGTCCCTTATGTAATCAACAACATTAACCGCTAATAAATGACTAGAAGACAAGTTAATGGCTACAGGGATTTGTTGTGAATTTTGATTTTTCCACTGTTGTAACTGCTTGCAGGCACTGTCGATACACCACTCACCCACTTGGATTATAATGCCAATTTCTTCAGCAATAGGAATAAAAACACTTGGTGCAACCGCGCCCAGTACTGGATTATTCCAACGGAGCAACGCCTCAACCTGTGTCAGATTATTAGTGATTAAGTCAATTTGCGGTTGGTAACACAAATGAAATTCATCATTTTTTATTGCATTACGTAATTGATGCTCAATTTCAAGCCGTTTGGTGAATGTTTCATTCATCGCATTCGTATAAAAGCTATAACAACCTTGTCCTTGCCCTTTAGCATGATACATACTCAAATCAGCATGTTTGAGCAATACTTGGCCATCGATACCATCATCAGGATAAACACTAATACCCAGACTAGTAGAAATATGTAATAAATTATGTTTTAAGCTAAAGGGATGTGCGAACTGCTCCAATATATTTTGTGCAAACTGAGCAGCCTCGTCAGCAGATTCTAAATCAGCCAACAAAAAAACAAATTCATCACCGCCTAATCGCGCAACGGTATCATTATTGCGTCCGACATTTTTTAACCGCTGCGCGACGGCTTGCAATAATTCGTCTCCAACATCATGGCCTAAACTGTCATTAATTGTTTTAAAACGATCAAGGTCCATAAACATCACCGCGAGTTTCTTTTGCTGGTGCTTAGCACTCACAATGGCACTACTTAAGCGTTCTAGTAATAAGTATCGATTGGGCAAATTGGTTAACGCATCGAAATGGGCTTTGTAATAGAGTTGCTTGGTACGCTCTGCGACGATACGTTGCAAGTTATCATTGTGCTTGGTCAGTTCTTCTTCTCTAGTTTGAACCACTGTAATCATTTGGTTAAACCCTTGAGCAAGAATGCCTAATTCATCTTGAGTGTTATAAAGTAAGCGGTCACTATAGTTCTCGTCACGACTAATATTAGTGACATGGCGCACCATAGTACCTAATGGTCTAGTGATTAATTTATGGAAACACTGCGCTAACACAGCAGCAAGGATCAGGCTTAATACCATGACGGTAATCGCAATTTCTTTATAATATTGCTGCTGCGAAATCACCTTATCTAAATTAGAACGAATTAAAACAGTTGCAATATTTTGTCCTCGATCATCAACTTGGGCAAACACTTCGATAAATTGTCTATTTACCTCGGCGGTAGTCATTAGCAATGTCTCAACATCGTGTTTAGAATGCCCTCGATACGGTTTTCGATACTCAGAAAAAGTTAGGCCATCAGGAGTGATTACCGCAGCATACTCAACACTCGTGTTAGTGACTAATAAGTTTAAAACGCGTTTTGTCGCCCGCTCATCTCGGAAAATAACGGCCGACTCGACGCTCGCCGCGATAAGTGAAGCTTGCATCTGGCTGCTCTCAACCGCAGACTGCTCAACCATATCCAATTCATTATAATAAAGTAGTAACGTTGAAACACTTAGTACAGCCGCACTAACCGCAACCATCATCAGGATCAATTTGTTTTTGATCGATAAAGCTATTCTTTGGCCCTTCATTGCTTTTTCATGCCATTAGGTTTATCAGTAAGCTTTACCAGCTTTAACAGCTCTGAACTTATTGTTAGTTGATGACGTTGTACCGCGGTTAGGTTAACTTCAAGTCGCATCTGCTGTCGCTCTTGATAAAAATGGATCATGCCGCCTCGGTCAATAAAGTTCTTGCCTTCGCCAACCAATAATATTGGTTGCGCTGGTGAGATCTGCTCAACCAATTTTTCTATATTGTCATCGTGAGAATAAATGAGTTGGCACTGAGCTATATTATCATCCATCGCTATTCTACGCAGGACGATAGTCTGGTCTAATCTATTGGTAGGACGGGACTGCACCATTTGATCAATATAGTCCCGAAAGGGATCTTTACCGGCAATGCATACTTCTAACTGCTTTTTATTTGTCTGCGGCCAAACCACAAAAGAAGTCAGTTGCAACACAAAACCAGCAATGATTTTATATTTACCCGCGATAGGATGCTTAGCTTCAGCCTGACTTAAACATAAATAACTAACAATTAACCCAACCAAAAACACCGGACAAAAGACAGACCCCAAGCGACCAGCTACTGGCAACTCGTGATTATTGTGCTGTTCAAATAACCATCCAACATTCAAAATTGAACATTCCAAACAATGTTTGAACTGTATTTTTCTTTCGGCTGAATCCCATTAAGATCTTGATATAGAGGGAAGCTAACCGCTATGTTGAGATGTTGTTGGTGCTTTATCTTTAAATGAGCCCCCAACGTTGCATTCAATTTTTTTCCGCCGAAGTAGTCTGGGTTGGTAATACTCGCAGGATAAACAAACGCAGCGGGTACCAATAGTTCGTCGTCTTGCCCTTTAATAGTTCCCCACTGCTGATAGGTTAATTTAGAAAAAGGTTGCACGAAATTAAAACGTTGCCACTTAGCCCATAGGTCGACAGATAATCGGTTGCCTAAACGATAAGATCTGCTATTTGTCCCAAGTCGTACTTTGGCCAAGAGATCAACACCAAGTAGCCAACTGTCATAACCAAAATATTGATAACTTAAGCTAGTGGGCAGATCCCAAGTGCCAGAACCGAGTTGCATCGTATAAGGCAACTGTTGTTCCCCTGCTGCACGTGGCGTATCTCCTTTACGCTCAATCGATCCCAGCGGCAATGATAACCCTAATGAATAACTGAGTTTATAGTCAATACGACGGGTTATTAGTCCACTATAGTGAAGGGCTATATCCCCAATGCCCGATGAGCTTATATTAAACTCATTATAATTAGGAACGATACTTATATGATCGGTACTTTGTCTAATAACGGGAATTCTGATAGCTATTTGGTTGATCGCATCGAGGCTGTAACTGACATTTATAATAAATGCTTCTTGTAATATTTTTGTTGGGACAATGGGAAAATTTTTCGTGGTTCGAGCTTGGCTACCGTCATATAAAACTTGATTATTTTCGACACTATCACGACCATCGAGATAACCTTCGAGTCTCATTTGCTTGTACAACACACTCGCTTGCCAAGGATTAGACGCATGTTCAACCGGTAAATTAAATAATTCTTGTAAGCTAAATTCAGCCATTTCAGATGGCGTGCTCGCATAAACACGGGGGATATTGACTAATAAACACGTAATCACAAGCGAAATACACTTGAACATCATAGGCCCTTACCTTTCGCTTAAAATAACACATGCATATAAAATAATTATACCAATCTTTTTATATGCATGTGTATAAAAAATGAGTCATGCTAAAAAACAACCAAGCGAGCGAGAACCAAGTCAAAATTATAGATTATACGTCATCGGTTTGACTGGTATCGAAAGGCTTGTTTTTTGATTTAAAATACTATTAATACAATGGTATCTTAATATAGATTCAGTTGCGATAAGGAGTTAAACGAAAAAGGCCGCGAATGATCAAGATAACTCAACCCTCCACAGCCAATATTGAATTTATAATGCTTAAAGTTTTTCCAGCTTGTATTCTATTTCTTTTATTTTACTGGCAACAACGTTCTCTAGATGACGTAAATCATCGAGGATCTGCAGCTTAACATCTTTTTCAGTTCTAACTTGGATAGAAAGTGTATCTAACTCATCAACGATATGGCGCAAAGTGCCACTAATTTCTGAAATATCAATATAGTTTCTAGTACCATGATCTCCAGCAACTTTTTTACTCTGACGTTTAAATTTAAATTTAACACTCTTACCAAAAAAATCACGAGGGGCTTTTTGAAAATAAATTTTTAAGATGTCATTATTTTCTTCTTGACGAATTGTGTAACGTTCAATTTCATCGAAGTTTTCAATGCCAATGCTTTTAAGATTTGGGTACATATATATTCCTTAAAATAAGTTCCGTATAGAAAGTTATAGGAAGAATAAACGCCATCAATAATTTAAGCAAGCATTAGCACAGAACAAAGCTTATTCGCAGCTTTAGCTCAAAGTATTAGAAATATTCTTAAATAATTTTCATCAATACACGTTATGTTTTCACATGAACAAGGTGATATAGGTAGGTATATTTTAGACACAAAAAAACCACCGTATCAGGTGGTTGTTTGCGTGTAACTTGACGTTACTTCTGGTTACCCAGAGTAAAGTTGGCGTCCCCTAGGGGTTTCGAACCCCTGTTACCGCCGTGAAAGGGCGGTGTCCTAGGCCACTAGACGAAGGGGA
>JABSRT010000046.1 GCA_013214945.1 Gammaproteobacteria bacterium | reverse complement strand
CACGATCACGCGTTAGGTAGTAAAGACCTAATACATCATCCTGAGAAGGTACGATGATTGGCTCACCGTTCGCAGGAGAAAGGATGTTATTAGTCGACATCATTAGCGCGCGAGCTTCAAGCTGTGCTTCAATAGTTAACGGTACGTGGACCGCCATTTGGTCACCATCGAAATCGGCGTTGTATGCCGCACAAACCAATGGGTGAAGCTGAATCGCTTTACCTTCGATTAGTACTGGCTCAAATGCCTGGATACCTAGTCTGTGAAGAGTAGGTGCACGGTTAAGCATAACCGGATGTTCGCGGATAACATCTTCTAAGATATCCCAAACTTCAGGTACTTCACGCTCAACCATCTTCTTAGCTGCTTTGATGGTGGTAGCCATGCCAAGCAGTTCTAATTTACCGTAGATAAATGGCTTGAATAATTCAAGGGCCATTTTCTTAGGTAAACCACATTGATGAAGACGCAGAGTAGGACCAACGGTGATAACCGAACGACCAGAGTAATCAACACGCTTACCAAGTAGATTCTGACGGAAACGACCTTGCTTACCCTTGATCATATCAGCAAGAGATTTAAGCGGACGCTTGTTAGAACCCGTAATAGCACGACCACGACGACCGTTATCTAATAGCGCATCAACAGACTCTTGCAACATACGCTTTTCGTTACGTACGATGATGTCTGGAGCAGCTAGATCTAACAAACGCTTTAGACGGTTGTTACGGTTGATAACACGACGGTATAGATCGTTTAGATCAGAAGTCGCAAAACGACCGCCGTCTAGTGGAACTAGTGGACGTAAATCTGGCGGTAGAACCGGAAGAATAGTCATGATCATCCACTCAGGGTTGTTACCTGATTCGTGGAAAGCTTCCATTAACTTAAGACGCTTAGTGATCTTCTTACGCTTAGTTTCAGAGTTGATTGAAGGCAATTCTTCACGCATCTCTTCAATTTCACGTGGCAATTCAAGTGCGCCAAGAAGTGCTAGAACTGCTTCTGCACCCATTTTCGCTTCGAATTCATCGCCATGCTCTTCTAAGGCATCTAGATATTCTTCTTCGGTAAGGATCTGAGATTGCTCAAGATCAGTCATACCTGGCTCTGTTACTACGAAAGATTCGAAGTAAAGAACACGTTCAATATCACGCAACGTAAGATCCAGTAATAGACCAATACGTGACGGTAAAGATTTTAAGAACCAGATGTGAGCCACTGGGCTAGCTAAGTCGATATGACCCATACGGTCACGACGAACTTTAGACTGCGTTACTTCAACGCCACATTTTTCACAGATAACACCACGGTGCTTCAAACGCTTGTATTTACCACACAAACATTCGTAATCTTTGATTGGACCAAAGATACGAGCACAGAACAAACCTTCACGTTCAGGTTTGAACGTACGGTAGTTAATGGTTTCTGGCTTTTTAACTTCACCAAATGACCATGAACGGATCATTTCTGGTGACGCTAGACCGATTTGGATTGCATCAAATTCTTCGGTCTTATTTTGCTGCTTAAGAAACTTCAGTAAGTCTTTCACTTTTATCTCCTGGAGGAGTTAGGGCGAGCACTTCTGCTCACCACAATCTCGAATTTCAACCCATGCGCCTAAGGTTAGTTTAGGCGCCGTGGTTGGGTCTACTTTTCTACAAGCTCGATGTTAATCGCTAGAGAGCGGATTTCTTTCAACAATACGTTGAATGATTCCGGCATCCCAGGATTCATCTCGTGCTTACCGTCAACAATGTTTTTATACATTTCGGTACGACCGTTAACGTCATCAGACTTAACAGTTAACATTTCTTGAAGGGTATAAGCGGCACCGTATGCTTCTAGTGCCCATACTTCCATCTCTCCGAAACGCTGGCCACCGAACTGAGCTTTACCACCAAGTGGCTGCTGAGTTACTAGTGAGTACGAACCAGTTGAACGTGCGTGCATCTTGTCATCAACCAAGTGGTTAAGTTTAAGCATGTACATGTAACCAACAGTTACCTGACGCTCAAATGCATCACCAGTACGACCATCATACAAGGTCATTTGACCTGACTCTGGTAAACCAGCTAACTTAAGCATTTCTTTGATTTCGCCTTCAACCGCGCCATCGAACGCAGGCGTTGCCATTGGCATGCCACCTTGCAAGTTCTTAGCAAGACGGATAACTTCTTCATCAGAGAATGTCTTAAGATCAACTACCTGATGACAGTTACCTAAGTCATAAGCACGCTGAATGTAGTCACGAAGTTCACTGATTTGACGTTGCTGTGCTAGCATTTCAGTGATTTGATCACCGATACCGCGAGCTGCAAGACCCAAGTGAGTTTCTAAGATCTGACCGATGTTCATACGAGACGGTACACCCAACGGGTTAAGTACGATATCGATAGTACGACCATTTTCATCGTGTGGCATATCTTCGATTGGACAAATCAGCGAGATAACACCTTTGTTACCGTGACGACCAGCCATTTTATCACCTGGCTGGATACGACGCTTAACTGCAAGATAAACTTTAACAATCTTAAGTACGCCCGGTGCTAAATCGGCACCTTGAGTGATCTTAAGACGTTTGTTTTCAAATTGCTTGTCGAAATCAGCCTTAGTTTCTACGTGTTGGTTAGCAATCTGCTCAAGCATAGTCTGGCTAGCTTCATCAGAAAGTGTTTGCTCTAACCATAAACGACGAGGCATAGCTGTTAGCTCTGCAGCATCGAAACCATTGGCAATCAATAACTTTTCAGCACGTTCGAAGATTGCATCTTCAAGAATAGTGAAGACGTCAGTTAAATCTTTCTTCGCTTCTTTAAGCTGCATTGATTCGATTTCAAGTGCACGTTTGTCTTTCTCAACGCCGTCACGAGTAAATACGTGAACGTCGATAATCGTACCACTAACACTGTTAGGAACACGAAGAGAGCTGTCTTTAACGTCAGACGCTTTCTCACCAAAGATAGCTCTTAATAGCTTTTCTTCAGGAGTCAGTTGCGTTTCACCTTTAGGAGTAACTTTACCCACTAAGATGTCGCCGCCTTTAACTTCAGCACCAATGTAAACAACGCCAGACTCATCAAGTTTGCCTAGGGCTGCTTCGCCAACATTAGGAATATCAGCAGTAATATCTTCGCTGCCTAACTTAGTATCACGAGCGATACAGGTTAGTTCCTGAATGTGGATTGTGGTGAAACGGTCTTGCTGAACTACACGCTCAGAGACCAAGATCGAATCTTCGAAGTTGTAACCGTTCCAAGGCATGAATGCGATGCGCATGTTTTGACCAAGAGCCAAATCACCCATGTCCGTTGAAGGACCATCTGCCATTACGTCGCCTTTAACCACAGGCTCACCAGCAGTAACTAGCGGACGTTGGTTAATACAAGTATTTTGGTTTGAACGGGTGTACTTAGTTAGGTTGTAGATATCGATACCGGCTTCACCAGCGATCAATTCATTTTCATTAACCTTAACTACGATACGACCAGAATCAGCATAATCAACCACACCGCCACGCAACGCTACAATGGTAACACCAGAGTCAGTCGCGATAACTTTTTCCATACCAGTACCAACTAACGGCTTATCAGCACGTAATGTTGGAACAGCCTGACGTTGCATGTTCGCGCCCATCAAGGCACGGTTAGCATCATCGTGTTCTAGGAACGGGATAATTGATGCCGCAACAGAAATAATCTGTTGTGGTGATACATCCATATAGTGAATTTGATCAGCCGTCATAAAGGTTGATTCACCTTTAGTACGACAAGCGATCATATCTTCAGCTAGACGGTTATCTTTATCTAAAATAGCGGATGCTTGTGCAACAACGAAGTTAGTTTCTTCGATTGCGCTCAAGTACGACACTTCATCAGTAACAATGCCATCAACTACTTTACGATAAGGAGTTTCTAAGAAACCGTAATCGTTAGTTCTAGCATAAGATGCTAGCGAGTTGATTAGACCGATGTTCGGTCCTTCTGGCGTTTCGATTGGACATAAACGACCGTAGTGAGTCGGGTGTACATCTCGAACTTCAAAACCAGCACGTTCACGCGTTAGACCGCCAGGCCCAAGAGCTGAGATACGACGCTTGTGCGTTACTTCAGATAATGGATTATTTTGATCCATGAACTGAGATAGCTGTGAAGAGCCGAAGAACTCTTTAACGGCAGCCGAAATAGGCTTAGCGTTAATAAGATCTTGTGGCATGATTTCAGCAAGATCGCCTAATGATAGACGTTCTTTAACTGCACGCTCAACACGAACTAAACCAACACGGAATTGGTTTTCTGCCATTTCGCCCACAGAACGAATACGACGGTTACCCAGGTGATCGATATCATCAACTTCGCCGTTACCATTACGGATAGCGATTAGAGTCTTCATCACTGAGATGATGTCATCTTTTGATAAAACACCAACACCAAGATCAACATCACTGCCAACACGAGCATTGAACTTCATGCGGCCGACTTTAGACAAGTCATAACGCTCGCCGTTGAAGAACAAGTTCTCGAACAGACCTTCAGCAGCGTCTTTAGTTGGTGGCTCACCAGGACGCATCATGCGGTAAATTTCAACTAACGCTTCTAAGCGGTTACTTGTTGAATCAACACGCAAGGTGTCAGACATGAACGGGCCATTATCTAAATCGTTGAAATAGATAACGTCGAACTGCTTGATCCCAGCTTCTGATAATGCTGCAAGTGACTCTAACGTAATATCATCATTGGCATTAATGATCACTTCGCCTGTGTCTTTATTGACATAGGTCTTATTGATGATCTTACCAATAACGTATTCAGTTGGCACTTCAATTTTATCAAGCTTTGCTTTGTTCATTTGACGAACGTGGCGCGCTGTTACACGACGGCCAATTTCGACAATAACGTTGTCTTCGTTATCTTTGATTTCAAACATTGCTGTTTCGCCACGTAGACGTTCTGGAACTAAATCCATAATCATCTTGCCGCGCTTAATCGCAATGCCAGTCGTATCGAAGAACAACTCTAGAATTTCTTCAGTTTCCATGCCCATGGCACGTAAAATGATTGACGCAGGTAGTTTACGACGACGATCGATACGTACAAAGACTGCATCTTTTGGATCGAATTCGAAATCTAACCATGAGCCACGGTAAGGAATAACGCGAGCGTTATGCAAAATCTTACCTGAAGAGTGTGTTTTACCTTTATCGTGATCAAAGAATACACCAGGAGAACGGTGTAACTGAGATACGATAACACGCTCAGTACCATTGATAACAAAAGTTGCATTGTCAGTCATTAATGGGATTTCACCCATGTAGACTTCTTGCTCTTTAATATCTTTGATCGTGCCCTTTGGAGCATCGCGATCCATCAATACTAAACGCAATTTCACTCGTAATGGCGCACTGTATGTGATGCCACGGATTTGACATTCTTTAACGTCAAATACTGGAGTGCCTAGCTTATAGCTGACATATTGCAATTCTGCGTAACCAGAAAAGCTTTTGATTGGGAAAATAGATCTGAACGCGGCTTCTAAACCTAGTTCACCGGTCGGATCCATTGTAATAAATCTGGCGAAAGAGTCCTTTTGGATATCCAAAAGCTGTGGAATTTTAACCACTTGCGGACGCTTACCAAAGTCCTTACGGATACGTTTTTTTTCGATATGAGAGTAACCCATTGGTTTCCTCAATTAGCTGACGATTGACAACTGCTGCTCGATACAACCCGAAGGGATCAAACAACCGCGAAAATAATAAAAAACACTATTGGTAAGAACCTACCCAGTAATCTCTGGTAGGGACTGAATACTAGATTAAGTAAAAAACTTTAATAAACAATTAATTAAAGTATGACATTCACAAAATAAGTATCAAATGAAGAAGGTATAAACAGTGTAAAAAACTACCAACTCCAACAGCGCAAAAAGGCTGGTGATTAAATAATCACCAGCCCGACCTAATCATCGCATTGCTACGAGCAACTAGGCTGCTCTTAAATAAGGGGTAACCTTATTTAAGTTCAACTGACATGCCAGCTTCTTCAAGAGTAGTCTTAAGAGCTTCAGCTTCAGCTTTGTCCAGACCTTCTTTAACAGCAACAGGTGCAGATTCAACCATAGTCTTAGCTTCTTTAAGACCAAGACCAGTAGCAGCACGTACAGCTTTGATAGCTTGTACTTTAGCAGCACCGAATGAAGTTAAGATAACGTCAAATTCAGTTTGCTCAGCAGCAGCTTCGCCAGCAGCAGCAGGACCAGCTACAGCAGCAGCTGCAGATACGCCAAACTTTTCTTCCATTGCTTCGATTAGTTCTACAACGTCCATTACTGACATTTCAGCAACAGCGTTTAGGATATCGTCTTTAGATACAGACATTTTATACATTCCTAATAGTTTGAACAAAGCTCAGTTTGAGTCTTCGTTCTAAAAAAATAATTAACCAACACACAGATTCTTTTCTGAAAAACAGAATAAGAATTAAGCTGCGTCTTGCTCTTTCTGGTCGCGAACTGCCGCAATTGTGCGAACAAGTTTGCCAGCAGAGGCTTCTTTCATAGCGCTCATCAGTCTTGCAATTGCTTCGTCGTATGTCGGAAGCGTAGCTAGAACTTCTGGGTCACAAATAGTGCCTTCGAATGCAGCAGCAAGTACTTCAAAGTTCTTTTCAGCTTTCGCGAAATCTTTGAAAATACGAGCGGCAGCGCCCGGGTGTTCACTAGAAAATGCTACTAGAGTAGGACCTTTGAAAACGTCGGTTAGACATTCAAAATCAGTACCTTCTAGTGCGCGCTTAGCTAGAGTGTTACGAACAACTCTTACTACAACGCCTGCTTCACGAGCTTGCTTTCGCAAACTAGTCATAGCACCTAGTGTAACACCACGAGAGTCAGCAACTACTGCAGACAGAGCACCTTTGGCGACCAAATTGACTTCAGCAACGATTGCTTTTTTGTCTTCAAGTCTTAATGCCATTGGCATAACTCCTGGTTCACTCCGAATAAATCCGGAAGTAATAATAACCCCCAATCAAAATGATTAAGAGCGTGAACACGGTAAAAGCCGAAACATAGGAATGTTTGGATTCACACCGTCTGCGTAGGATTATATTCTTGTGTTACCACCAAAGTGGATTCGTTTGAATATAGGATTAAGCTTCGCTATGTAAAATAGCTTGGCTCCTACGGTCTTGGACGGGAGTTTGGTTAAAATAGTAAACTATTACACCAAATCCCAACCCATTAGGGCGCAAAATTATACAGCAATTGTTACAAATAACAACTGTTGAGATCACACGCCCTAAAAATTAGATTGCTTTAGTTTCAACTGTAGCGATGTCGATCTTAAGACCAGCACCCATAGTTGTAGATAAAGTAATGTTCTTGAAGAAAGTACCTTTAGCGCCTGATGGCTTAGCTTTATTAAGAGCTACCAATAAAGACTCAAGGTTTTCTTTAAGCTTAACGTCGTCAAAGCTAACGTTACCAATAGTAGAATGGATGATACCATTCTTGTCGTTACGGTAACGAACCTGACCTGACTTAGCGTTTTTAACCGCTGTCGCTACGTCTGGAGTTACAGTACCAACTTTAGGGTTAGGCATTAAACCACGTGGGCCTAAGATAGTACCTAACTGGCCAACTACGCGCATTGCGTCAGGAGAAGCGATAACAACGTCAAAGTTCATTTCGCCTTTCTTAACTAATGCAGCTAGATCGTCCATACCTACTAAATCAGCGCCAGCTTCTTTAGCTTTCTCAGCGTTTGCGCCCTGTGTGAACACAGCAACACGAACGTTACGACCAGTACCGTGTGGTAATACAGTAGCGCCACGAACGTTTTGATCTGAGCGACGTGGATCAACACCAAGGTTGATCGCAACATCTACGCTTTCTGTGAACTTAGCAGTAGCTAGTTCTTTAAGAAGAGCAACAGCTTCATTGATGTCATACGACTTTAAAACGTCCGTTTTTTCACGGATGTTTTTCATACGCTTGCTTAATTTAGCCATTGTCTTATCCTTCTACGTTCAGACCCATTGCACGAGCTGAGCCGGCAATAGATTTAATATTCGCTTCTAAATCGGCACCAGAAAGATCAGCTGCTTTAGTAGCAACGATTTCTTCTAACTGAGCGCGAGTAACCGTACCAACTTTGTCCGTGTTAGGACGAGCTGAACCGCTTTTTAGACCGGCAGCTTTCTTAAGAAGGTAAGCAGCAGGTGGAGTTTTAGTTTCGAACGTGAAAGAACGATCTGCATAAACAGTGATAACTACAGGTACTGGAGCACCCTTTTCCATAGAATCAGTTTTTGCGTTAAACGCTTTACAAAATTCCATGATGTTCACACCGTGCTGACCTAGTGCAGGACCAACTGGTGGTGACGGATTCGCTTTACCAGCGGCAACCTGTAGCTTGATATAAGCTGTGACTTTCTTAGCCATGATAGTATTCCTATTATGTGGGTATAACGCCAATTTGTTAACGTAACAATTAGCTTCCCGTTACTAGATTTAGCGTTGCACAACGCAATGCTAAATTTAAGGGCGGCGAATTATAAACCACAACTCGCCGCCCTGCCAAGTGAATTACTCACAATTCAATCAAAAAATGAGCAATCCATCAAATTTTTGCAATTAGTGATCGTCTTTTTCGATTTGACCGAATTCAAGATCAACGGGTGTTGAACGACCGAAAATAAGCACAGAAACCTTAACGCGGCTCTTCTCATAATCGATTTCTTCAACGGTCGCATTAAAGTCAGCAAAAGGACCATCATTAACGCGAACACTTTCGCCCACTTCATATAAAGTACGCGGCTTAGGCGAATCGATAGAATCTTGTAAGCGTTGTAAAATATTATCGGCTTCTTTTTGAGAAATAGGTGCAGGACGATCACTGGTACCACCAATGAAACCCATCACGCGAGGAACATTTTTGACTAAGTGCCAGCTGTCCTCGTTCATCACCATTTTAACTAACACGTAACCTGGGAAGAATTTACGCGTTGATTTACGCTTTTGACCGCCGCGCATTTCAACCACTTCTTCGGTTGGTACTAGAATTTCTTCGAAAAGACTTTCCATTTCGTGAATAGCGATATGCTCGATAAGTGTCTTATGAACACGTTGCTCGTAGCCTGAAAAAGCCTGAACAACATACCATCTAGCTTTTGGTTGTTCGTCTGACTTTGATTTTTCGTCTGACATAGTATTAAATCCTAATGCCTGTAATAAAACCAACAACGCGCACTAAAATGCCATCGAGTCCCCAAAGGACCAATGCCATAAAGGCTGTTGCAGCTAATACAATCAATGTGGTGTTAGTAGCTTCTTTACGTGTTGGCCATACAACTTTACGTATTTCTAAGCGAGATTCCTTAGCAAAACTGACCGCTGTACGACCTTTTTCTGTTTGTGTCGCGATTGCACCAGCAATACCGATGGCAGCTAAGACACCAATAACACGAATTAACAGCGATATTTCTTCACCATAGATATAGTTTCCAACTACGGCACTAGCCAGTAGTACGATAACAAGTATCCATTTCACTAGATCCATAGACCCGCTTTGCTCTTCAGTATTTGTTGCATTCATTAACTACAATCCCAATCTTGTATTGCTATCTGATGATAAATAATCTCGGTGCGATTTAACAATGGAGTTTAATCCCAGCCGGAGCCGATATTCCAAACCCCATAAATTAAGCCCTGTTAAAACAGGGCTCAAAATTAGCGGGTTATTGTAAATCTAACCAGTTAATATAGCAAGGCCGTTTACAAAACTTGCGTGAATTTAAACCAATTTTCGGTGTTTGTTATGACCTTCTACCGTTCCCCTCAATTGGTTTGCATTATAAATCGCTACCGTTTTATAAAAATTCAACGTAGAATCGTGATTAATAGCATTATTCATTAATTATTTTCAGGCAGGAAACTGAGGAATATGGAGCATAAACTAACTGCGAATTTATCACGTAATTCGACGCTTATTTTTCTCCTTGTTATTGTTTGGCTTGGCTTTACCTACGCGTCATATAAGTGGAATAATGGTCTTATCGAGCACGCTGTTATACCGCTTGCTAACGAACAAATAATTAGTGAAGCGAGTGAACAATCGGCACCTATCGTTAAACCGTCCGCACAACAGGTGGCGCTCGATACCTTACAACGACAAAACATCATCACCCATATCTCGATCTTTATCCTGTTAAGCTTAATCAGCACCATTGCACTGTGGCGAATAGAACAACTGCTGAGCTCAGTTGCGGCACAAAAAAAACTACGCGATGAGATGATGGCGAAAAAAACCCAGAGTCTAAAACAAGAAATAAAACAACACAAAATTGCCAGAAATGAATTACAACGATTAGCGACTCATGACCCTTTAACTGGCTTGCGTAATAAACGCCACTTCATTGAAAGTTTAGACAAAGAGCTTAATCGCTACCAACGCTATCAAAGTCACTTTTCAATTCTGCTGCTCGATATTGATAACTTTTCGCAAGTCAACGATGCGCATGGCCACGATTGCGGCGACTATGTATTGCAGCAATTCGCTAAAACTATCAGTCAAACATTAAGGCAAAGTGATATTTTTGTGCGATATGGTGGTGAAGAGTTCGCGATAATTACCACTAGCTCACAGCTTGATTCCGCGATCAGGTTTGCCGAAAAATTGATCTCGCATGTCAATGATATGGCCATAAATTATCAAGCCAATAAAATCAGCATTACTGTTAGCATCGGGGTTAGCAGTCCGTCACAACTCGATAAGCCTAACTCGCAACTACTAGTGGCGATGGCTGACAAAGCATTGCACTTGGCGAAAAGCAATGGCCGCAATATGGTGATGACGACCTCTGAAGTATTATCCTAACTCACACCTGATTTTCTTACGGTAAATAAGAACAAACATAATCACAAACATCACTAATTTTCAGGCTAAACTGTGAGTTAGCGGCTATTTGATATGACTCACCCGCTTTAAATACTTGCCATTCGTTAGCACCTGGCAGCAACACATTCATTTCACCCGATGTCACAGCCATTATCTCTGCAACTGCGGTATCAAAGGTATACTCGCCGGCCATCATTACGCCCAACGTTTTCTTCGTACCGTCAGCTAAAATAATTTGGTGTGACACGACCCTACCATCAAAATAAACATTCGATTGAGCAATAGCCGTTACATCTTTAAATTCAGTCATACTTGGTTCCTATAATATTTAATGCCGATAATCTATCATTGAAACCAGTTATGCATAGTAATCTTTAGTCTAAGGAAATTGGATTTTAAGTTGCCGTCCAATTGCTGAGTAAATCATTAACAGATTTCTTGGGCGTTTTTGTCACTTTTTTAATCAAACTAAATGGCACGTTGCTAATGCCAAAATCAGCATTAATATCGTCAAGCATTACCATCCACAGTTTCACGGTCATTTCAGCATCAAATAATGCCCGGTGAAAGGCTCCCTCACTAGCAATATTTTTATAGCTAATTAAACTGCCGAGTTTATGATTAGGCGCCTCTTGATATAAGCGACGTGCCAACAGCAATGAGCACGTGAAGTCACCGGGATAATCACGATTAATTAACGCCAATTCTGCATCTAAAAATCGCTTATCAAACGAGGCATTATGAGCAACTAAATTATCTTGACCGATAAAGTCAGCAAAGCGTGCCATCACTTCATGACAAGGCGCTGCATCAATTAGCATTTCATTGCTAATTCCAGTGTAATCCTCAATAAAGGCACTAATGCGCCGCCCTGGATTCATTAGCTCCTGAAAGCGATCGGTGATTTCACCATTGACGATCCGCACGGCACCGATTTCAATCGCCCGATCTCCCTGAGTTGGCGACAGCCCAGTGGTTTCGAAATCTAAAATAACCAAACTATCTGCCATCGCATTTAAAGAACTATTCATTTTCATTCCTACATCCTACTAAATCTACGCCTATTCTAAGCATAAAATGGTTAAGTTACCGCTTTAATTTTTAGCGCTATGATCAGCGCTTTTAATCAACCCTACCTTTGCTTGTTTTATCAACAAAACGGGCTGTGGTTGATAACCGAGTTAATCCAATGGAAGCATTTATACCTATTATATTAAATTCATAATCTGGTTAAGCATGGATAAAATTAATGTAGACAAACAGTTCGATTTATTTTGATGTGGATAACACAAGTGTCGATAGTGCAAAAGCACTTTATCCACTCGTTCATCCTCGCCTCAGGCATCCATGCTTAGCTCTACTTCCTAAATCTATTTAGTCGTGAACATAACAAAGGCCACTAACCCTGACATTGTTACCAACACGAACATCACGCATTGACTGCGTCAATGGCGCCAAGTCGACAACTTACTTTTGTTGTTACTTTTCTATAGGCATTAAAAAAGGCCGCTTGCGCGACCTTTTTTCAATCATCAATTTTAACGATAAAGTTAAAATTACTTGATGATTTTAGCTACAACACCAGCGCCAACGGTACGACCGCCTTCACGGATTGCAAAGC
>JABSRT010000045.1 GCA_013214945.1 Gammaproteobacteria bacterium | reverse complement strand
CGTGAAAGCAAGATGTGCTCACGAGTTTGTGGCATAGGGCCGTCAGTTGCAGCAACAACTAGGATCGCGCCGTCCATTTGAGCAGCACCAGTGATCATGTTTTTAACATAATCGGCGTGACCAGGACAATCTACGTGTGCGTAGTGACGTGCAGGAGTATCATATTCTACGTGTGAAGTAGAGATAGTTATGCCACGTGCTTTTTCTTCAGGCGCATTATCGATTTGATCGAATGCTTTAACGTCGCCGCCGTAAGTTTCAGCTAAAACTTTAGTAATTGCCGCAGTAAGAGTTGTCTTACCGTGATCGACGTGGCCGATAGTACCAACGTTGACGTGTGGTTTATTACGTTCAAATTTTTCTTTAGACATGATATAGCCTCATTCCAGATGTTAATACAGGTGGTAATCGAACCACTTGTGTTTTAGGTTTTCGAATTATAATACCAATATAAAAAAATAACTAATTACAGCGTATTTTAATTGGATCATTTGTTCATATTAGGAGAATTTATTTGGAATAAGATATTAAAAAGAGGAGTAAATAAAGAAAAAGATAAAAAGATGGTGCTGATACGCAGATTCGAACTGCGGACCTCATCCTTACCAAGGATGCGCTCTACCAACTGAGCCATATCAGCAACACTATTTTTGGAGCGACTTGTGGGATTGTAAAAGTGGATATCTCGATGAGATACTTTTACTACCCTGCTCTCTATATTCACCCTAATCTTATACACATCTTAAATTATCTCTAATCCGATGTTCTAATAACACTAAGTCCTTTTAAATTAGGTGAACACCCACGACGTCACTGTCGAACGAGGCGCATAATACCGAAGTTTTTTTTGAGCCGCAAGCTTTTTTTTGTGAAAAAAGATAAATCTAATTTCATCTACCGTTATTGGTGAAATCACACCAATACTCAATAATTTTTCAGAGGGATATAATCTATCAATAATACCAATTGCATTAAAGATATGATCTTGTTGTGCGCAGGGGAAATTTGCAAGAACAAGGCGCTCGAATGACCAATAGCTAGCTATTGGGATTGAGAGGTACGCAGTTATTGTTGATTTAAACTAGCACAAGTGGTCAATTGTTAAATGCAATTGGTATATGATCGGATTTTGTTCGGTCTTAATGCATAGAACAGAGAGTTGTGCACAGCCCTCGTTCGCTAGGTATTTCGACCTAATAATACCCACGCAATGGATCAATGGTTATATTCGCGCACGGAAAAAGCAAGCACTGCAACAGGGATTATAGAGCGACCACCAGCGTGTATTCTGAGACTGTCATCAGATCCTAAACAGCAGCGGCCTACAACACGTATAAGGGGTGCGAGTAGTACGCGGTAAACCTTATTGTTGATTTAAATGCTTGTGTCTGAAATTGGCTGTCGAGGGTTCGATAATTAATCATCAAATAAATTAGGGATTAGCTATATGCAAGGAAGTAAATATACGACTATGTCATACTTTAATTTTGAAATTTCAACGGGATTTTAACAAGAATTTTAACAAGAATTTTCTATAAGATACAACTTTAGGATGGAGTTTTAAAAATTGGAGCAGGCGGCGAGAATCGAACTCGCAGCTTTAGCTTGGAAGGCTAAGGTATTACCACTATACGACGCCTGCTTTTTGGCACTTTTATTTGAGCTGTTCTGGCCTAAAAGTTACCAGCTAGAACGTTTAAAAGTATGTAAACTTATAAAGCTTTAATCTATTGCTGTTAGTAGTTAAAATGGTGGAGGGAGGTGGATTCGAACCACCGAAGGCTGAGCCGTCAGATTTACAGTCTGATCCCTTTGGCCACTCGGGAACCCCTCCACATTTTAATACTACTCTGAAACCGATGGTGCCGACACCAAGAGTCGAACTCGGGACCTACTGATTACAAGTCAGTTGCTCTACCAACTGAGCTATGTCGGCGTTCCGTTTCAGTGGTGCGTATACTAGAGATTCACTCGGCGTTATGCAATCCTTTTTTTCATAAAATATGCTTTTTTTTAATAAAAAGCACTAGAACGAATAAAATACCAACAGTGCGGCTATTTTGCGTACAGAATCAAGCCCTCTAACACCAAATGAGGCCGATTAATTCCCATTTTTCGTATCTCGGGCGGTAAATGATTAATCCCACCTCCCGTTAAATAAACCACGGGCTGTTCCAGCTCAAATTGAGCTTTGGCTTTGTGGATGGCATAAAGCACAGTTCCAGCTAGCGCAGCACGACATCCGTTTTGAACACAGGCTTTAGTGTGCTGACCAAACTGTAGTTCGTCACCGTGATGACCGCCACTGCGCACTAACGCTGTATGCTCCGTCAACGCCAAGTTCATCAAGCGAAAGCCAGGGCTAATCCAACCGCCGAGATGCAAACCTGTACCATCGATTAAATCAACGGTCATCGCAGTGCCGATATCAATCACCACCACTGGCGCATTAGCATCCTTAAAAGCAGCTAACATCGCCAACCAACGATCAATACCCAGCTTTTGTGGGTTTTCATAACTATTAGTGACACCAAAGGCTGCCGCGGGGCTTGATATTTGGCGGTAACGCACCCCTAGCTTTTCGGCCAGTGCTTTGACATGGTGATAATTTTGCTGCCCGCCGACATTGGCATAAAGTACTTCATCAACCGTACCGACCTTATTAAGGTGCGGGCGGTGACAAAAATCTTTGACTATAAAGCTGCCAAGATAATTAAGTCGCTGGCCTTGGTTTTCATCTATTAACTGCGCTGCTTTTAATTTGCTGTTACCAATTTCTATAAGTAGTTTCATTTAGTTTGTTTTCTCAACGAGATTTCGCCACCGAAGAAGGTTTGTGATTCACCTTCTATATCCAACACGATGCCGCCTTGAGCATCGACCCCAGTTGCAATGCCCGCAATACGACGCTGACCAATGATAAGCTCAACCGCATCACCACTAAAACAGTCATAGACCGCCCACCGATCCACTAGGCCAGCAAAGCCAGTCAATTCGAACTGCTCTAGTACCAGCCACAGATGGGTCAAGATAGTGGCTGCAATTTTGTTTCGATCGAGCGTTATGCCCGTTTGGGCCAAATCACTGTAAGGTTGATCGATTTTAGCCCGGACTTGTGGTGGCAACGAGACATTAATGCCCGTTCCAATCACGATGTCACAGCTTTCGGCCCCTTGTCCTTCCAGCTCAATTAAGATGCCCGCGAGTTTACGCCCCTGATAATAGATATCGTTAGGCCATTTCAGCCCAAGATCGTCAACGCCTAATTGTGTTAATGCTTCAGCAATCGCAATGCCAACCGCCAAACTCAGTCCCATCGTGGCATTAATGCCTTGCTCAAATCGCCAATGCATCGACAGATACAGACTCGCGCCCAAGGGGGAAGCCCAATTACGACCACGGCGACCACGACCAGCCGTTTGTGCTTCAGCAAAAATGACACTGCCCGATACTTGATCCGCGAGCGCACCGCTATGTATTTGACGCTTGATCAGCTCATTGGTTGAGGTGACAACTGTCTCCACACTCACCTGGGGCAGATTAGCACGGCAAAGGTGGCGCTCAATCTCTACTTGATCAAGCAAAACTATCGGCTTGGCCAAGCGATAACCTTTACCGGTCACGCTATAGATATCAAGATCGAGCTGTTGCAACGCGCTAATATGCTTTGCTATCGCCGAGCGGCTAATGCCCAGCTGCTGGCCCAATGACTCGCCAGAACAAAAGTCGCCGCTGGCCAAGGTTTTTAAAATTTGTAAGGTAGAATAATTAAACATTGAGTGCCTGCTAATGTTGAGATGCTAGATTACTAAATTCATGGTCTAAGCTGCTATAACCAGCTGCCGCAATAAAATTCACTTCTGGCTCAAGTGTAACCCCAAATTTAGTGGCAACTTGCTGTTGCACATAAGCGGCTAGTTTAATTAACTCAGCCGCACTCGCCTGCTCTTGATTAATCAGAACTAAGGCTTGATGCTGATGCACTGCGGCACCACCAATCGCAAATCCCTTAAGTCCCAGCTGATCAATCAACCAGCCTGCCGCCAGCTTAACTTGATCCCCTGCCGGATAAATCGGGCAATTAGGGAATTTAGTCAGTATTTTAGCAGCGTTCGACTTAGCCACCACCGGATTTTTGAAGAAGCTACCAGCGTTAGGTAATACTGCAGGATCGGGCAGTTTCGCCTGACGCACAGCAATAACCTGACGAGCGACATCAAGTGGAGTAATTGGCTCAGCCTGGTTGGCTGCCCATGCTTTAAGTTCACCGTAGCTCAGTTGTGGCTGCCATTGCTTGGCCACTTTAAAATACACCCGACTAATAAAATAATCACGACTGCGTTTTAGCATGCTATCGCGGTAAGCAAACTGGCATTGTTCATTGCTAAAATATGATTTAGCCCCGCTAGACAATGAATAGGCATCAAGTCCAACGCAAAGCTTAGCTAACTCAACTCCGTAAGCGCCGATGTTTTGAATTGGCGCAGCTCCGACCGTGCCTGGAATAAGCGCAAGGTTTTCAAAACCACCAATGTCTTGCTCGCAGCACTTAATCACCAATTGATGCCAATTTTCGCCACCGCCAACACTGATGTAATGATAATCGGCATCTTGCGAGAATTGACAACCCATGATTTGGTTGTGTAATACAGTGCCGTTATAGTGCTGGCTAAATAACATGTTTGAACCACCGCCCAACACCAAGACCTTAGATAGCGGCAACAATTGTGTTAACTGCTCGGCCCTGCTAATGCCAACCAGCTGCTCGCAACTGGCAACAAGCTGTAATGAATTTAAATGAGTGAGAGATTGAGGCATCGGGTAGATCAACTGGCTTAAAATGAACCAGAAGTTTAAAGCAATTTGGTCAGTATAACCATATATACCCAAGTCACTTGCTTATGCAGCTTGGAACAAGAAGCCACTTATCGTTAGAGGTGGCTGCTCTTATCTATTTAAATTAACCTAGTCGTTAGGCGATTGCTTTAACCAAATTAAATAAGTCTGACTGAACGGCCGCAGCCGTCACTTCACGACCAGCACCGGGGCCGCGAATAATTAATGGATTCGCTTGGTACCATTGACTGGTCATCACAAAAATATTGTCAGAAGGCGTTAAGGTTGCACAAGGGTGCTCGTTACTTAGCTGCTCTAATCCAACGCTCGCCTGCACTTTACCTTGCACCACTTCAAGTTTAGCGACATAGCGGATCACGCAGTCATTCGCTTTGGCCGTTTGATATAAAGATGACAAAATAGGATCAAGCTCTGACGCGCGGCTAATAAACTCATTTAAACTCACTGCCGCTAATTGTTCTGGCACCATAGATCGCAATTCGATATCGGCCAATTCAAGTTCAAAGCCTGCTTCTCGGGCCAAAATTAACAGTTTGCGTTGCTTGTCTTTACCCGACAAATCATCGCGAGGATCGGGTTCAGTAATGCCAAGGTCTCGCGCCCGCAATAACAAGCTAGAAAAAGCTTCACTGTCGTCATAATGCTCAAACAACCAACTTAACGTGCCAGAGAATACCCCACTAATCGACTGGATCTGATCACCACTTTGACGTAAATCGTTAATCGCATGCAGCACTGGCAAGCCTGCACCAACACTCGCGTTATACAACCATTTACAGTTATTACTTAGTGCGTTTGCTTTGATCTGGTTGTAATAGCGACTTTCACTCGAACCTGCCAACTTATTAGCGCTTATTAAGTGATAGCTATTCGATAAAATATCACTGTAGCTGTCTGACAGCGTTTGATCGGCCGTAATATCAAGCATAATCAATTCATCTAGGCCATGATCGGCTAGCGCGCTAAGCAGACCATCTTTACCCAAAGCCTGACTGCGCTGTTGATATTGCTCAGCCCAGCTCGCCGGGTTAATGCCCGAGAAGTCAATTAACGCTTTGCTCGAACCAACCACCGCCACCAAGGGTAATTTGACATTAAAACGCAGCGCCAATACCGATTGCTGCTGCTTGAACAATTCCAACCAACAGCGACCAATATTGCCAGCCCCCAACAAAACCACGCCAATGCGTTTGCTGGGGCTATAAATGCGATGGTGCAACATATACGTCAATAAACTAACCCGCTTTGACGGTACAATCGCGCTAAGGCTTAAGCCGTTATCCGACAAAACAATCGGCCATGCCGACTCTTTATTGAAGAGTTTATTAAAGAGTTTTCGATACCAAGAAACACCAGCATCAAGCAACGAAATTAAGCCGCAGTCGCTGTGCTTAGCCCACTCAATGTTTTGGTCTTGAGCAAGCAGCGCCTCAAAGGCAGGTGCCGCTTCTAAACTCAGGCCCAATAAAATATCGTGACCATGGCGGCTCGTCACTAAAGGAAAAAACCCTTGCTCGGGCAGCGCTGCAACCAACTGTTGTGATAACGCATTATCAGGCAATAGATACAACTCAACCTCTGTCATGCCATTGATAATACAATCGCCGACATGTCCCAGTCGCTTACCAATTTCGGTGAAGGCAGAATCAGGATCAAAACTACTGCGTACCCGTAGTGCAATTTTATCTTTGGCCAGCGGTTGCAAGGTTCGGCGATGCAGCACAGGGTTGCCAATGCGGGCCAACTCTTCAGCCTCAGCGAGACTTAATTGCTCAATCAGGCGTGCTTCATGAATTAAATTGGGATCAGCGCTAAAAACCCCCGCGACATCAGTCCAAATATTAACTTCATTAGCGCCAGCTAACTTAGCAATTAAGGTGGCGCTGTAATCGCTGCCGTTACGACCAAGCAATAACGTTTCACCACGGCCATCGCTGCAAATAAAACCGGTGATAACTCGTTGCTGTCCCTGCGTTGGCAGGTTCAATGTTAATAAGTTTGCTGTCGACAGTGCTTCGTCGATAATAGGCGTAACTTGTCCTCGGCCGACTAAGAAGTCACGCGCATCTAATGCGATACTCGCGCGACCTAATTGATTAAGTAACGCTGCCAGCAATCGAGATGACCAAACCTCACCGCAAGCAACCGTTGCACTGGCATTATCACCAGCTTCTGCCAGCTGGTGCTCCAAGTGAGCGAGCTCTACATTAAACAGCTCAAGTACCGCGGCTGGCTGTTGTAACAACTGTTCGATCAAACGGCGTTGATATTGAGCTAACTGCAGCAACAGCACCTGATAGTCTTTACCAGAACGAGCAAATTCATGTAACTTAATCAGCTTGTTGGTGGTTTTTCCGGCCGCAGACACCACGACTAAATCGGCAGGATTACTATGGGTCAGCAATAAATTTGCAACCCGTAAATAACATTGCGGATCGGCTAAACTACTGCCGCCAAATTTATGTAACGCCAATGATTGTTGTGGTGCTGCTGCTGTCATCAAAATATCCTATCCATTTGGTCGGTGACCCAACTAATTTATATGCTAGCCAATACGCTATCTAAGCTGCCTGACAAGTCTGCGATTAAATCTTCAACTGACTCGAGCCCAACCGACAAACGGAATAAGCTTTGGCCAATACCGGCCTCAATTTGTGCCGCAGGTTCCATACCGGCATGAGTCATCGTCGCCGGATGAGCGATTAAGCTCTCAACTCCGCCCAAGCTCTCGGCCAAACAAAACAAAGACACTTCATTAATGAGAGTCTCAACTTGTTCAATACCACCAACCAGTTCAAAACTAAGCATTGCGCCAAAACCAGATTGTTGCTTTTTAGCCAGCTCATGGTGCGGGTGATCAACCAAGCCAGGGTAATAAACATGACTCACTGCTGGGTGACTATTTAAGAACGCAACAATCGTCGCTGCGCTTTCCTGATGCTGACGCATTCTAACCGCTAACGTGCGTAAACCACGCATGGCCAAATAACTGTCGAATGCACCTCCGGTGACCCCAATACAGTTCGCCCACCAATCCAGATCAACACCCAGTTGGTGATCTTTAGTGATAATAGCGCCAGCAACAACATCGCTATGGCCATTAATGTATTTGGTACACGAATGAATTACGATGTCAGCGCCTAATGCTAATGGTTGCTGTAACATCGGCGTAAGAAAGGTGTTATCAACCACCACTAACGCACCAACGGCTTTAGCTTGGGCTGCTAACTGTTTAATATCAACTAAGCGCAGTAATGGGTTGCTCGGCGTTTCAATCCATAACATTTTTGGTTGAGTCGCAATAGCCTTCGTCAGCGCGCTTTGATCATTTTGATCAACCACTATCAACTTAAACAAACCACGGCGGGCCAAATGATCGAACATTCGATAGCTGCCGCCATAACAGTCGTGTG
Source organism: Gammaproteobacteria bacterium (assembly GCA_013214945.1). Classification (NCBI taxonomy): domain Bacteria; kingdom Pseudomonadati; phylum Pseudomonadota; class Gammaproteobacteria; species Gammaproteobacteria bacterium. The sequence goes on along the minus strand of JABSRT010000045.1, from coordinate 5,561 downwards.
GAATAACCAAGGTGTCTTCTGGGGTTAGTAGCTGGATAACTGTCGTTATTGCCGCCAAACCAGTACAAGTCATGACTCCGAATGCTCCGCCTTCCAGATCAGCTAATGTTTGCGCTAATTGGCTACGAGTAGGGTTTCCACGACGCGCATAGTCATATTCGCGTGGCTGATTAAAGCCTTTAAACGTATAATTGCTCGACAAATATATCGGCGGAACGACCGCGCCATGCTGAGTATCGGTGTCGATACCACCTCGGACGGCAATCGTTTCTGCGTTAAATTTTTTCATAATAATACCAACAACCCTTGTACTGTTTGATCAGCTAAGTTATAAAGATGTCTAGATGGCCAATTTAGATGATCAATTTAGAGACGTCAAGATGTTTAGACGTCTATATAGATAATATTTTCATAAGTTATTTGACTGTTGCTGCATAGCCTTTAAAATCTGCAGTGTTTTTCAAAATAGCCCTTCAAAATTTAAGGTAAATTCATGACAATCTGGAATGGTGAGTATATCAGTCCCTATGCCGAACATGGCAAAAAGAATGAACAGGTCAAAAAAGTGACCGTATCCGTTCCGCTTAAGTTATTAAAAATATTAACGGATGAGCGTACGCGCCGCCAAGTTAATAACTTACGCCACGCCACTAACAGCGAGTTGTTATGTGAAGCATTTTTACATGCCTACACGGGACAGCCCCTGCCTGAAGATGAGGACTTAACGAAAAGCCAGCCGGATCGTATTCCCGCAAGAGCGCTTGAGTTAATGGCAGAACTTGGTACCGAGTTAAACAAGCATAAAACAGACGATGAAACTTAACGTAAATTTTATCAGATACCAATTGGTATGATAAAAAGCCACCCTAGCAGGTGGCTTTTTATTGCCTCTATCGTTCCTGCCTGTCACCCAATAAAAAAGGTGCACCAGTAAACTGATACACCTTATGAGTAAACTAAATTAGAGAGTTTAATCTTCCATATAACGCGCTGGCATATCAATGCGAGACACACCAGAGTCGATTGCCGCTTGCGCTACGGCTTTAGAGACCCGTGTTAGCAAACGTGGATCCATAGGTTTTGGAATAATGTATTCCTTACCAAAAGTTAGCTTTTTAACACCACTCGCTTTTAACACTTCTTTTGGCACTTCTTCTTTAGCAATTTTACGGATGGCATGAACCGCCGCAACTTTCATTTCTTCGTTAATGGTTGAAGCACGAACATCTAGAGCACCACGGAAAATGAAAGGGAAACATAAAACGTTATTAACCTGGTTTGGATAATCTGAACGCCCAGTGGCCATTATCAAATCTTTACGTGCACCATGTGCAAGTTCTGGTTTAATTTCTGGATCAGGGTTAGAACAGGCAAAAATAATAGGATTTTTTGCCATTAGCTTAATCTGTTCAGGCTCAATGACGTTGGGACCAGAAACGCCAACAAAAATATCAGCGCCATTAATGACATCGTCAAGCGTACGTTTATCAGTATTATTAGCAAAACGACGTTTGTATTCGTTTAAATCTTCACGACTGGCGTGAATAACACCTTTACGATCCAGCATATAAATCTTTTCGCGCATTGCGCCACACGAGATCAACAGCTCCATGCATGAAATAGCGGCTGCACCAGCGCCCATACAGACAATGGTTGAATTTTCAATCGTTTTGCCTTGGATATCTAACGCGTTAAGCATCGCTGCAGCTGTAACAATAGCCGTGCCATGCTGGTCGTCGTGAAAAACCGGAATTGAACAACGTTCTTTTAACGCTTTTTCAATTGCAAAACATTCTGGCGCTTTGATATCTTCAAGGTTAATGCCACCGAAGGTATCAGCGATGTTAGCTACCGTATCGACAAACTCTTCAACCGTACGGTGTTTCACTTCAATATCAATTGAATCAATATTAGCAAAGCGTTTAAAGAGCAGAGATTTACCTTCCATTACTGGCTTTGAAGCTAATGGGCCTAAATTACCCAAACCAAGAATCGCAGTACCGTTGGTTATTACCGCAACCAAGTTGCCTTTGGCGGTATATTTATAAGCATTTTCAGGATCTTTTGCGATTTCACGTACAGGTTCAGCGACACCTGGACTATAAGCCAAAGATAAATCTTCAGCGGTTTCCGCAGGCTTAGTTAGCTCAACGCTAATTTTACCCGGAGTTGGTAACGCATGATAATCAAGCGCTTGTTGACGTAAATCAGCCATTCTATTGCAGTTTCCCAGATCAAACAGTTAATGAATTCAAGAGTGCAGTAACATTAGTCTAAATGAAAAATTTCACTTAAAAATTACTGTAAATTTGAGCTACAAAATACCTCGTCAGCCAGCTTTTTCAAGCAAAAAAGTAATTAAACATTCTGGTCTGACCAAAGCTATTATTTTAAATAAAATTCAATGCGATAACGCAAGCAGATAACCGCAACATTAGTGCAACAACCGCAACTATCTGTTAAAACAACACCCAGTAATTTAACCAAACAAGAGCGTATAAGACAGATAATGATACGGTATTAATGTTAATAACAATAAGGGATCTACCAAGATTGAGCAACGGCTTAGTTAGATAAAAAAGAAATAACTCAGGTAAGATTACATATAGAAATTACAAATCAAACGGTTCAATTAAAGACCACATAAAGAACAAATAACAGCCAAATGTATATTGCGGGTAATATTGCTCAATGACCCACTAACTTTTCTTATAACTCATCAATAAAGAGACATGATTACCGATTATTATTGCTCACACCTTCCACTTATTGTTATCACCAGACAAGCCAAAAATTCACCGTTATGAGGCATATCTGGGATAACAGTTACGTATGCTGGCTATCAATAACCAAGCTTTCGATCAATCACATGCTTAAGCGCCACACCCTGTTTAAGTCTTAAATAGTTATCTGCTATTTGACCACAGGCCGTATCAACATTGGTTACCGCAGAAACATGTGGCGTCAGTAGCACGTTAGCCTGTTGCCATAATGGATTATTCGGTGCTAATGGCTCAGTGCTAAAGACATCGAGAGCCGCGCCACTTAATTGCTCAGTATTTAGCGCGGTGATTAAGTCTGCTTCATTTAAATGATCACCGCGCGCGACATTGATAACTACCGCTCCCTTAGGTAACTGATTAAATAACTTAGCGTCCAAAATCCCCTGAGTGTCTGAAGTCAGTGGCAACAAGCACACTAAATAATCTAGCGAAACCAACATCTGATCTAACCCTTTGGTTCCACTATAAGTTTCAATATTATCGATTGTTTTTTGCGAACGACTCCAGCCACTAACTTCATAATTATTAATAGTTAATCGCGCAGCCACCGCTAAACCTAGTTCACCCAGTCCCAAAATACCCACACGTTTAGCCGCATGGGCGCGCCGTGATTTCCAGTATTGTGAAGACTTATTTATTACGTATTGATTAAACCTTAATTTAAAATAGCCAATCGCATGTAAAACATACTCAGCCATACTTTGTGCTAAATTTGGATCAACAATTCGGGTAACTGCAACCGCGGGTAAATTTCGCTGCTTGATTAAAGAGTCAACACCGGCGCCATAAGAGGCTATAACTTTTAAATTTGGTAATGAAGCCCAAATCGTCTCGGGCGGATTCCAGGCCAATACAAATTCGACATCACCACAGTCCAGACCATTTCGCCACTCAACAATATCGACTTGAGGCAATAACAGCTCAAGTTTAGCGATTAATTTTTCATTATTACGGTCTGGCACCACAACTAATAGGGTCATTCTCAGCAGATCTCTTATCAATGATTAATTTAATCTTACACTTACCGGTCAAAAACAACTAGCTACTAAAAGAGAGTAATGTGCCAAAAACGATCAAGCCAGCACCGCAAGCTCTATTAATTTGCTGACTAAAACGCTGTAAATATTTCAGCAGGTAATCCGATGTAACCAGCATTGCGACCAAAAAAAACCATAAACCATGTAATAAAACCATATACAGCCCATACGAAATAATAAATGAGCCACTATTTTCGCTAGTAACAAGCTGGCTAAATATACTCAAAAAGAACAGCATTGTTTTCGGGTTTAATAAATTACAAAGAAAACCCTGCACGAAATAGTTACCACTGGTTACATTTGGATTTTTTAGTGACTCTTTGGTTAAATCAAATTTAGCTTGCAAGATCCCTGATAGCCCTAAATATATCAAATACGCGGCGCCGCCATACTTAACCAAATTAAACAGTAAATCATTTTGTGAAATAAAGTGACCAATACCAATAATTGAATAACCAACATGGATGCAAACACCACTAGCAATACCTATCGCGGTCAAAACCCCAGCTTTGCGCCCTTGGCTCAAACTATTTTTAAAAACTAACACAAAGTCGGCCCCGGGGCTGATCACAATTAACAACCCTAAGATTCCTAAGCTAATAAATTCCATAATATTTCCCATTAAATAAGTAATTATTGCTTATTGTATCTAGATTTAACCAAGTTATAATCGAAAGTAAATCACTACTACATGTGAGTTATATTCACCAATGAGACACCTCAAAGCATTCCATATATTCCATGTTGCAGCGAAGTCATCGAGTTATAGTAAAGCGGCTCAAGAGCTGAGCATCACGCATGGCGCGGTGAGTAAACAAATAAAAACGTTGGAACAGTACCTCTGCGTATCCTTATTTTATAAAAAGGGTAGAAATGTGGCGCTGACTCCACAAGGAAAGCTATTAACGCAATATACTGATAGCGCCTTTACCGCCTTAAGTGATGGGATCACTAGTTTAAAGACGGTTCCAAATCATATCGAAGTGTCTTGTGAGCCAACCTTAACCATGCGATGGCTAATGCCACGCCTCGCAGATTATTATCAGATATCAAAAGTCGATGTTCGACTATCGACAGCCGGCGGTGACATATCATTCGAAAATACTGGGATATCAATGGCAATACGCCGTGATGATTTCATCATCAACCCAAACTATATCGCCGAGCCATTAGTTCAAGAATGGGTCGGGCCGGTGTTTTCACCTCAGTACTGGCAGAAGATCAAAAATGATTTAGAACAGATAGTATTTCTTCACAGTGAAACTCGATCCAATGCATGGTCGTTATGGGAAAGTGAGGCCAAGCTGTTAATTTCTGATTCAAATAAACATCAGACATTTGGTCATTTTTATTTTTGTTTACAGGCAACAATTGACGGTCTCGGGGCAGCAATCGGGTCATATCCTTTAGTGGCTGATGACATTAAAAGTGGTCGCTTGGTAGCACCATTCGGTTTTAGCTTGTCTGGTAACAATTACAGTATTATTCGGCCAAATACCGAAATGAGCCAAAGTGAATTAAGTTTTATAAATTGGTTAAAAATACAGATGGCTACATGCCAACCTACTGCGCTATAGGAAATTAGCCGCTGGTTATTTTATTTGGGGGGATTACCCTCCAAATTAATGATTGAAGCAATCTAACGATTGGGAGTTGATAATATTCTTATACCAATTCCGTTAATTTTGTGATCTAATGCGGCTTATGTAAAGGGAGCGTATATGACTCAAACTATTTCACA
>JABSRT010000044.1 GCA_013214945.1 Gammaproteobacteria bacterium | reverse complement strand
CTTCCCCTTAGTCAGGGTGACTCCGCTTTCTTTCAAGCGGACGGGTTTGCCAGCTTTGCTGGGCAAACAAAAAAGGCCCGCACCATTAATTGGTGCGGGCCTTTTTATTATCAATTGTCTTTGTCTACTGAACCGTTATTAAGCTTTTACTGGGCTAAGCGTGGCGTTACCGCGAGGAGCTCACTGCTAAATTGTAACTGTCCATCAGCTGGCAGCTCGCTTAAATCATCAAGACTAAAATACAGTTTATCTTCTTTGCCTGAGGCAAGTAGTTGACGCCCCTGTGGCGTTACCAGATAGACAGAGGCAGATCCAGCGTCGCTAAATGTAAAAGTAAGTCCGACCAAGTTAGGCATAAAATAACGGCCAGGCCAACCTGCAAGTTTTTCGTATAGCGCGGTTATCTGTCTCGTCCAACCATTAAATGAGCGCACACTCGCGTTAGGCAACTCAAAAGAAGCGACTTCAATTTGCATCTTAAGTTGGCACATATCTGGTTGTGGCGTAATAATCGTAATGGCGGCATGATCTTGCTTTAATGATTTGTCGAGCGGTAATAGCATTTGACCACGCTCGGTGACAATTAAGTCCATCGTATGCTCGCCATCACTGATGTAACCAGATTCTACCGGACACACCTTTGATTCTCCGGCTTTAACGTCTTTTCTAAGCAAGTAAAAATTTAACGAAACTTGTGAAAATTCATTAGCCGAAGCAGTTTTAATACTTTTATACAAGCCGTTATAAGTAAATGAAGTTTCATAACTTTGGGCCAGAGCTGCGCCGTTCAATAACGCCGACAGGGCTAATGTAGTCACTAGTCCTGTAAATTTTGAGATCATAAGTAAGCCTTATTATGTCTGAGCATTTGCAGTAGTTCGATCACGTAATCGTCCTTACGTTGTGAGTAGTTTCGCAGACCAACGACTAACAGTTGTGCTTCTACTGTTAAATCGTTAGCCCGTAGTTGCGCCCGAATTTGCCGCAAATGTTGATAAGCAGCATGGGTATTTAAGTTTCGTAGATAGCTGGCAATCGAGTGATCGACACTATCGAATATTTCAACTTCATGGTTAGCACTTTCATTACGCGACGATGGCACCAATCCGCAGCCTTTGCTAAAACACCATTGGCCGAAAAAATTAAGCCCAAGTCGTGCGAAACGCGAGGTGCCCCAGCCAGACTCGTTGGCCGCTTGCACTAAAATTAAATCGGCCGGAATAGTATCGACCCGCATTAACAACTGCGCGATTAATTGCTGTTCAATGGGTTGCTGACCTAAACGATAATATTGAGCTATCTGTTTTAGCTTGGTTAACTCGGTGAGTGGCTGCGCCGCAACAAGCTGTTGTTGCGCTTGTAGTACGATGGCACGATCGGCCGCTATCGCATTGTTGGCATGAATAACGCCGGGTTTAATAAAGTCAAAAAATGCTGCCTTCTTAACTCTAATATCGGTTATCGCGGCAAAATCAGGTAAAATTGAGGTTTGCGGAATTTGTTGCTTAGGCGCAATTTCAGGTTGCAAAGGCCGTGATGACTGATAGCCAATAAGCTGTGGCATTAAAAAGACTAATATCGCCAATACTGCCAACGCTGAAATAAAACGTGCAACAAATCCAAATCTCATAGGTTATGCCTCAAATTCATTATGATTGCTGTTTGGCTCTGATGATTGCTCTGAACCTTCAAACAGTCGTAAATACATTTTGCCTTTTACGCACAAATAAAGCGGGATAGTAACCAATAATGGCACGCCCATCGCGATAAATGACAATATTATTAACGTAATTAATAGCAGATAAACCGTAAAACACTCAAACCAATGTTTAGTAATTATTTGAACCGACTCTTTGATCGCCTGCACCATTGAGTAGTTTTTGTCACATACTAACAATTGCGCCATTGATAATGCCACTAACAGAAAAATTCCAGGGATCACTAAGATCATGCCCAGTTGGATCGCCGCGGTTGAAATAATCGTAATAATGATTATCACAGGGGTTTTCGTCAGATGATCCAATAAATTAGCTAAGGTCACCCGTTCGTTACGCGCCGCTTTGACGCCCAGCATCATCAATGCCACCTCAATCGGAGAAAATAACAGACCAATCAAGGCACTCGATTGAATAATTAGCTCTAACTCTGCGGTTTCAGGTGCCCGCTGGCGTAAAAATTCAATCAACTGCGCATGAATTCCATACACAAAAGCAAATGCGAGCAAAATGCTAGGAATAAAGACCCGATAATTACTGCGGAAAACATCCCAACCACTCTTTAGCAGTACCAGCGGTTGTAACTTGCCATTCTTTGTTTGTTTATCCATAGTGATCTTGTGTTTAATATAATTTAACTGCGATTATAGTGGTTTTACTACCTTTGATAAATGCATGAATGGTAGAATCAATTAAATACATGATGATACGACAGTAGTTTCGTCCTGATGACGATAATATCGCCTAATAATTACTCACGTCAGTCAGGGCAAACGTATTAAATTGCGCGATTAACGAACTATCAACCCTGTTGCACAGGATTAGAGAAGCCAATGAAACAAAAAAGAAATATTTTCGTCAGATTATTTTTATTTTTATGGGCCGTGGTTAATAATACCCGCAAGCTTATTTTAAATTTAATCGTGTTTGGCATTATTCTCGCTGTCATTGTCGCCAGCAATTATCAAGATCAGCAGCCTCAAATAACCAATGCCGCGTTATTGCTAAACATTCAAGGCAATATTGTTGAGCAAAAGCAGCCGCATAATCCGATCCAAGAAATATCGCAAGAGCTATCGGGTGGTCCAGTTACCGATGCCGAAACCTTGCTTAGTGATATCACCCAAGCGATAAATACCGCCAGTAACGATGACAACATCAAAATGCTGGTGATCGACTCAACAGCAATGGGCGCAGCCTCATTAGCTAAATTGCAGACGATTGGCCGAGCAATTACCGCCTTTAAGCTCAGTAACAAACCCGTTTATGCGATTGGCGGCGGTTTTAATCAGCATCAATACTATTTAGCCAGTTATGCCGACAAAATATTAATGAACCACAAAGGCATGGTCTCTATTGAAGGATTTGGCCGCTATCGTCTGTATCATAAAAGTCTGTTTGACAAATTAAAGGTCAATACCCATATTTTCCGCGTTGGCACTTACAAATCGGCACTCGAACCTTATATGCGTGACGACATGTCGCAAGCCGCAAGACTTGCCAATCAAGCTTGGTTAGATGATTTGTGGCAAGCGTATGTCAAGGATGTTTCAACCCAACGTGACATCAGCCCGGTTAAATTTGATTTGAGCCTGAGCGAATTAATTGCCTCATTTAAACGCCAACAAGTCAACTTTGCTGAGTTTGCATTAAGTCAAAATTTGGTTGATGTTATCGACACCGATGCCCATATTATCGACCAGATAGCTGAGCAGGTCGGTTACTCTAAAAATGGCTTAAGTTTTAATAAAATACCGCTGCGTGCCTATCAACGTATTAATCATTTTGCTAATCCTATAGCGGCGCCGGCTAATATCGCTGTCGTCATAGCCAAAGGCATAATCCTTAATGGCCATCAGCCTAGCGGCACCATTGGCGGCGCAAGCACCTCGTTATTACTGCGCCAAGCACGCCTTGACGATAACATTCGCGCCGTCGTGTTACGGATTGATAGTGGCGGTGGCAGCGCTTATGCATCGGAGCAAATTCGTCAAGAGGTGTTGGCCCTGCAAGCGGCTGGCAAACCTGTAGTTGCCTCAATGGGCAGTGTCGCGGCGTCTGGTGGCTATTGGATTGCAGCAAGTGCTGACAAAATAATCGCTCAGCCAACAACAATTACTGGCTCTATCGGTATTTTCGGCATGATCAATACCTTCGAAGACAGCTTAGCCCAACTGGGTGTTTATACTGACGGTGTCGCCACCAAAGAATTAGCAGGCATTACCATTACCCGTGATTTACCGGCTGGTTTCTCGCAACTGATGCAAACGTATATCGAACACGGGTATCAAGAGTTTATCTCGTTGGTCGCTCAAGCACGTAATATGAGCGTAAGCCAGGTTGATAGTGTTGCCCAAGGCCGAGTTTGGTCTGGCACCAAGGCGTTGCAGCATGGTTTAGTTGACAGTCTTGGTGATTTAGATGAGGCGATAGTGCAAGCGGCAGAACTGGCTCAGTTAGATCAATTTGAGTCAAAAGTTATTGAAAAGAAACTCAGTCCAATGGAACTCTTTTACCAACAAATGATGTCAGAAGTGATTGTAGCATTAGGTATACAACCTGCTGCACCTTCGCCGCTGACTAAACTATTTAGCCAATTAACTCAGCAATTTGAGTTAATTAATCGCTTTGATGATCCACAGCATGTTTATCTTTATTGCGATGAGTGCAGTCAATAACAACAGCCGATGCCTAGCTTATGGTTGGGCATTTATCTTACATAATTGGCGGATAATCCGCGAACAACCTAAGAATTGAAATGACCAAGAAAAAGATCTATATAGCTTACACTGGCGGTACCATCGGCATGACCCTGTCGCCAGAAGGTTTTGTGCCACAAACCGGATTTTTAACCGAGTGTGTCACCAATAACCCTGAGTTTAGCCGTGAAGAAATGCCCGACTTTACGATTAATGAATATTCGCCATTAATCGATTCGTCTAATATGAAACCAGCAGATTGGCAACGCATTGCTCAAGATATTGCCAGTGTTTATGACCAATACGACGGATTTATTATTCTTCATGGCACCGACACGATGGCATACACCGCGTCGGCTTTGTCTTTTGTATTCCAAAATCTGACTAAACCCGTGATTGTCACCGGATCGCAAATTCCTTTTTCACAGTTACGATCAGACGGTCAGTCTAATTTATTGAACTCGCTCTATTTGGCCGCCAATTATCGAATTAATGAAGTCTCGTTATTTTTTAATAACCGACTAATGCGCGGTAATCGTTCGACTAAAGCTTATGCCGACGGCTTTAATGCCTTTGACTCGCCAAATTTACCTGAGTTATTAAAAGTTGGGATCAACATTGAGCTCGTCGAAGGTAAAATAGCCAAAGTGGTGCCACAACCTCTCATATTTGAAAACATTAGCGAACAACCAATCGGTGTTGTGATGCTTTATCCTGGGATCAGCAGCGATGTTGTCGCCAATATCATTAAACAGCCCGTCAAAGCGTTAGTGATGTTAAGTTATGGTGTCGGCAACGCCCCACAAGATCCCGGTTTGTTAGGACAGCTGTCTCAAGCGAATAAGGACGGCATTGTTATTGTTAATCTTAGCCAGTGTCACCGTGGCAGTGTTAATATGTCTGGTTATGCAACAGGCAATGCACTGAAGAAATGTGGCGTGATTAGTGGGTATGATATGACGATTGAAGCGGCATTAACTAAGTTGCACTGGTTATTAAGCAAAGGCTTAAATTCAGACGAAATAAAGCAATTGATGAGTCAAAACCTGCGTGGCGAATTGACCAATTAAGCAATAAGCTCGCTAACTACGATATGAGTGCGGTATGAGTACTGTATTAACGCTGTGTTGATTACACCGCGCTAATACAAGAAAAGTCAGCATATCTCAGACAAAAAATTAGTTGTCGTTTAGCTTTACCGTAACAATTGATTCTTCATCACGAAATTGGCGACGTAACTGCGACTTACTGTGATTATTAAACACGCCATTTTTACCAATCGTGAAATGGTCTGTTTGTTCAAGGTGAGTCCCCTGATATAACATCATTGCTTGAGTGGCTTGGGTTTTCTGATCGGCTGCTAATGCAATACCATTGGGCCATTTTCCGGTTTCCACCGCTTGTTTAAGAATTTCATATACCGCGGGTGACATCGCCTGAATAAGTTGTTCAATTTGCATTTTACTTCCTAGCGCTTCAGCCGCCTCGTTACAGCTAGCTTTTGGGCGCAGTTATAACGAGGCGGACTATCTATTTAGCGTATTTCTAATTAATGGCCCAAATAATACCTTAAGCTAAAGCATTATTTCAAAGCTTATTTATCGAAATGAATTACCGAGCGGATACTTTCGCCCGCATGCATCAAATCAAAAGCGGTGTTAATTTCACTTAGTGCCATGGTGTGGGTAATAAAGTCATCAAGCTTAAATTCACCCGCTAAATACTGTTCTACTATTTGCGGTAACTCAGAACGCCCTTTAACCCCACCAAATGCAGTGCCACGCCAAACGCGCCCGGTCACTAATTGAAATGGTCGAGTTGTTATTTCTTGGCCAGCTCCGGCAACCCCAATAATTACCGACTCGCCCCACCCTTTATGGCAGCATTCAAGCGCTGAGCGCATCACATTGACATTGCCAATGCATTCAAACGAGAAATCAACGCCGCCGTCGGTCAATTCAACAATCACATCTTGAATTGGCTTGTCGTAATCGTTTGGATTAATACAGTCTGTTGCGCCCAGTTCTTTGGCCAACTCAAACTTACGATCGTTAACATCTATTGCAATAATCCGCGACGCTTTAGCCATGGTTGCGCCAATGACTGCCGACAGACCAATACCGCCTAAACCAAAGATTGCCACAGTATCGCCAGGTTGAACCTTGGCCGTATTAAGCACCGCGCCCATGCCAGTGGTAACACCACAACCGAGTAAACACACCTCTTCTAGTGGCGCAGTTGGGTTAACCTTAGCCAAAGAAATTTCGGGTAACACGGTATATTCAGAAAATGTCGAACAGCCCATGTAGTGGTAAATAGGCTGACCATCTTTATAAAAACGGGTCGTACCATCGGGCATTACCCCTTTGCCTTGGGTCTCTCTAATTTTTTGACATAAATTAGTTTTGCCCGACAAACAAAATTTACACTCGCCACATTCCGGGGTATAAAGTGGGATCACGTGATCCCCTACTTTAACACTGGTAACGCCCTCGCCTATTTGGCTAACAACTCCGCCGCCTTCATGACCTAAAATAACCGGAAAAATCCCTTCAGGATCATCACCCGACAAAGTGAAAGCGTCAGTATGACAAACGCCACTGGCGATAATTTTAACTAAAACTTCACCCGCTTTAGGCAACATGACATCGACTTCTTCAATGACCAAGGGCTGGCCGGGCCCCCAAGCTACTGCCGCCTTGCATTTTATAAATTGTTCCGACATGAGATCTTCCTTCAACACGAATATGAGTGATTAAAATTACGGGTAATACAGTGCTTAAACTAGCACTAATTTGTCTAAATCAAAATAGCGCCGCAGCTTAATCGATAGCTGATTAACCAGCATATTTAACAGTGCAGTCACTAAAATTAGGATACAGGCAACATCAAAAAACAGCGCTTCAAAGGCTGAATCGATATAAAAACCTAAGGTCGTAATGCCTAACATGCCAAGAATGGCACTTTCACGCAAAATAACTTCAAAGCGGTAAAACAAAAAGGTCAGAAAACTCGGATATAACGCAGGCTGCAATTCATAGGCCCACAAGTTAACCCCGCTGGCATGGTCATCTCGCAATTCTAGCCGATCGGCTGAACGCGCTAGTAAATAAGCAATAATGCCACCATTGTGCAACGCTAACGCAATAATGGCCGGTAACATCGACGGCCCAATCACCAAGGTGATCACAAAGGTAAAAATAAGCTCTGGGGTTGAGCGCAGCACAATGAGCAGCCCATGACCAACCACCTGCCCTCGGCCAACTAACATCCGACTCGCAAAAGGCCATAAGGTTAAACTGACTAAAGCCGTGACCAGCAAAGCCGCAACCGACAACACTAACGTCGCCCAGCCGCCGGGTAATATTTGATGTAACCACAGCTGATTAAGCCATTGCAACAAATCACTGAACAGCCAATTATCGGTTTTTAATGGCGCAGGAATAATGTCTTCGGTAACAAATCGCACTAAATATTGCCACTCAAGCGCCGATTGCCACGGTAAGTACCACAGCGCAGCGATTAAATAAACAGGAATAAAAGCGCGGTGCAGCCACCATTTAATGGTCGCAACTAACGCAAACATTATTAGTAATAACGCCCCGGCTTGATGATACAAACCTTGATTAAATGCTGTTTCCAAATAATAACCCAAGGTCGGCAAGCCGATAAAACCAAGCACGGTGGCACTGCGCAGTGCGCACTCAAACCGGTAACGGGTATAACGTGCTAGTGCTGGCCAACACTGGGCTAATGGCCCATACAGCCAGCTGCTTAGGCGCGAACAATTGGGGTCAAAAACCAGCGTGCGATCAATGGTAGTTTGCGCTAACAGATCGTCATACACCTTGGCAAAAATTCCGGCATAAGGCACCGCAATCGCCAGCACCCCAGTGAGCGCCGACAAGCCAAACATTTGCAGGAATATTAAGGCCCAAAATATTTCATGAATTGCCCGAACAAAAGCACAAACATGACGGATCACCGCCACATGATGATAAGGGGCTAGCAGCAGCCCAATCGACGCGCCAATAGCCAAGCCAACTAACGCAAACGCAATGGTATTAAAAACCGCTTCAACCAAGGTTAGGTTAAGCTCAAGTGATGGCACCATTAACCCATGCAACAGCCGCCATAACTCACTCGCCGGATCGTTATTGCTTATTTCTAAATCAGCAATTAATAACGCCACCACAGCAATGCAGCCAATAACAAGTGACACGCGCCGATACTTAGCACCCGTGGTATCAAATGTTATCACAAGCTAAGTCCGCGACAGCAGCCGAAAAATCTTGTTGATAAATCGCATCCATTTGTTGAGCCGATAATAAGCTTGCCGCGCAATCAATAACAACTTGACCATCGGCCAGTGCAATCACTCGGTCAAACTGATTAAGGGCCATTTCTTTATCGTGCAAAACAATGACTACGGTTTGGTGGCGCTGTTTGATCAACTGCAACAACGCTGCGCCTTGAATGGGATCAATACTCGATAATGGCTCATCACCTAAGAAGATTGATTTTTGTTGATACAGCGCACGCCCAACGGCGGTGCGTTGCTGCTGACCACCAGACAAACGATCGACCGACTTAAATAATTGTGCTTTAAGCCCTAACAGTCCTGTTAGCTGCCCAATATCGTGCAGGTGTTGTTGAAAAGGCCGGATCAGATTAAACAAATTGTAAAAGATATTATGGCGCTGAAGCTGGCCAATATAAATATTGTGATAAACACTTAAGCTGGTCACTAACATCGATTGTTGCGGACACAATGCCGCCAGCTCGCGCTGCTGTGCATATAAAGTTTTTAGCAACGATGACTTGCCGCTGCCACTGGCACCGACAATAGCGACTGTTTCACCCGCTTTAATCGTTAAATTAACCGCGGCGAGCACCGGTTGGTTTTTATAACCTATCGCATGCTCTACCAACGAAAAAATCACCTTGCCAGTGGTGTTCACAGTAACTTTATCGCCTTAGCAACTCGCTTAATTGGCTCATAATCTGAATTTTGTGCCTTGATAAAACCCTGACGCGGAAAGCTTTCAAGCAATGATTTGTCGGTCATATTAAGTAAAGCAGCGGTTACTTTAGCGCTAAAATCTTGGCCAAAGGTTTGATTAACATCACCGCGAATAGTCCATTGGTAATCAGGATAAGTTGGGGTGCTCCAAATCACTTTAACTTTAGCTAAATCGATTTTTCCCGCCGCCAATTCATTGTGCCAAACCTTATAATTAACCACGCCTAATTGCCATGCACCCGACTGAACCAGCGCAATAGTACGGCTGTGGTTACCGCTAAAACCTACGCGTTTAAAGAGTTGCTCTGGACTAAGGTCAAACTGCTGACGTAAAAAGTACTCAGGCATTAATCGGCCCGACGTCGAGCCTTTAGAGCCAAAACTAAAGGTTAGTCCTTTAATCGCTGGCGGTAAGGTGTCGCTAGCATCTAGCCCAGTCGACTGATGGGCAATAAAGTAGCTTTTAAATAATTTATCTTCAATGCCTTGAGCAATAGCGACCGAGTTTGGCACTAAGTTTCGTGCTCGCACACCAGACAAACCACCAAACCACGCTAATTGCACTTGGTTATTGCGAAACGCGCTGATCGCCGCGCTGTACGACTTAACCGGTACGTACTTGACATCAATAGCCAGTTCCTTAGATAAGTAGGCCGCCACTTTGTCAAACCGTTCACGCAAACGCGACTCGTCTTCATCGGGAATTGCAGTAAAGGTAAAAGTGGTCGCGCTAACGCAAAAAGATAACAGCAGACTGGCAAGTAAAATTAATTTCATAATAAGTCTAGGCAAAAACAAAGGCGCACATTATAGCCTGAACCGTGCCAGTGATGAATACTCTTAACTAAGTATTTCGCCCTGAGCTCAGGGCAAGCGCATTATAATTTAGATATCGAGACATATTACGTAAATTCGCGGTGAATATATCCCTATACGCTCAATTTCTCGTCCATGAAAAATACGTGTTACTGCACATGCACTGATATTTTGACCAACATCCGCGTTTTATTTAAAACGCTCTTGCCATTGATAGCTATCGGCGCAAGCTATCAATGGCAAATTCAAGCGGATTGGTTGCTTACTTGGTTGACAAATAAGTGACTAACGCGAAAAAATCAACATCGCGACTTGGCATTACTAAGTATTGACCGTTAACCACAATGCCCGGCACGCCATTAATTTCATTGGCACGCATTTCGCTGTTATTGGTTTTAAGATGCTGAGCAATGTTATTGCTGCTATCTACTAACTCCCAAAACGCCGGCGCATCAACATCTATCGACGTCAAAAATTCAGAAACCTTGGTTTTAGACGGCAACGGTTGGTCACGGTATTGATCAAACAATTGGTCAAGGTGACTTAATTTACCCAACTCTTTAAGGCCGTAGTATATTTTTGCGTCCATCGCCCAACGCGCATTGCCAGCGGCTGGTTTCTTAACAACAGTAAAATTTTGGTTGTCAGCGATAAATTCATTTAGAGGTGCTTCAAATGCCTGACAGTGCGGGCAGCCAAGCCAAAAATATTCAACAATAAATGGCTTAGTCGCGTTTTCACTATCAATAGCATTCACTCGGCGATAATGAACACCCTCTTCGTATGATACTTGAGCAAGCTCGGTTGTTCTTTCGGCCTGTTGATCAGCTTGACCTGATGGAGCAGTATTTTGAGGTTCAGGAGAACAGCCAACTAACGCTACCGTAGCAACGAGTATGAGTGACGACAACTTTTTAAACATAACAAACCTTTAATTAATTGGTAATAAATACAAGTGACGAAATTATATGTTAGCTAGCGTGCAATGTGTAACACTTATATTGCAAGTGTCGATTATCTATCAATTTATACTGATGAATTACGGCAGTGTTGTGGGTTGGCTCTGGTAGTGAGCAAGCCAGCTAACACCTGAGTTTCAATAAGCGTTATTCATATTTCACTTCACCGTATTTATTCTAAAAATTTCCAACTCATTCTTATTTATTAACTTTCTAAATTAAGTCATTCAGCATTTAGAGTGCCGCGGGGTATTAGCGATTATATTGAGCGCGCTAATAGTCCAGGGAGTGTAACGAGTCCGCGATCTTTACTGATGATTTCCCCAGTACTGTCCAAAAAGTAATAACTAGGATAAGCATCTATTTTCCATTGACGCTTTAACTCTTGATTACCTAGCAATACTGGGAGCTTAAATTCATGATTTTGTTTGAAATCTGCCACAGCCTGTGAGGTTTCCCAGTCAAGCGCCACCATAATAATTTGGATATCGGGCTTTATGATACTAAAGGCAGCTAAAGATGGTTGGCTTAATGCGCAAACGGTGCACCAAGGTGCAAAAAAATACACAAGATGCTTTGGAGCTTGATCCCAATCTTTTATCGGCTTAGCTGTGAGTGGGTTCTGGAGGTCAATTAGTGCTGTGGCATTTTGGTCATTTGTTAGAGTTGGCATTGCATGCTCGGTCTCTAACATGTCTTTTGCTAAAAAGGATGATAGCGCAATAAATATGGCTATGAATATTGCAGCTTGCCCCATCCATTGGAGAGGTTTTTTTATTGACTTTTTTAAGTGGAAATTCATCACAATTCGTTATCTTTACATCATCGTTGAACGACATATTAGAAATGTTATTCAAGCCCGTCAATTTCAAACTGAAGATATCATCTTAATTGTGTATAAATACCGAACATTGATGAATTACTCCGCAAGCGAGCCTAGAACCATCGATCAATGTTTGAATATTAGTCACACGTTTATTGGCGTAAAGAGTCAGCCTAAACGCAGTTTGTATCCCGCTTTCGCACAATTTATTTTTCGTGTTGCACATTTTTTTCGTAATGTTATTGTCAAGTGACTGATATTAAGATGTTATTACTTTTATTTTTGACAAAACACGCAGTGCTAATTGAGATAACGAGCATGCTCTCTTTATTTTTTCAAATACTTGCAATTTTCACACTAACGTATTAAATGGCTTAACTAGACACCCACAAAATTTAGACGGCTAAACTTCTTGAGTCAATTGGCTACTAACTTCTCTCAGTTGGTCTCTGTATTGATGTTTTTATTAGATTTAATTTTTTGTTAGATAACTCATGCCAAATGTACTCACAATTGTCGAATCTCAGGCATGGCAAAGCCAGCCTCAAGGCTGTTGGGGTATGTATTTATCTTGGTGTGTTAACCGACACCTTTATGCCAACATTGTCCATGGTCGTTTGCACATTGGCGCAACGCGTATTCGCTACCAGCAAAGTGACCATATTGCCGCCTAAAGTTCTTTATCACTTCTATCCAATCGTCTGGACTAATCCCTAGCCTATCAATCAGTTTCGGGTTTGAGTCGTCAATCGAACCACTTTTATTAGGGTGTATCGCTCGCCCACTCCAATCGGCAAGTTCCAAATAGTCGTACAGTGTAAATGCGATAGCATTGTTGTCGTCACTTGAGCCAAAGGGCATCAGATAACGTGGTTGTTCCGTGGGTTTGGTGTCAGTCGGGTCTTGTGATGCAGCGTGATGCTGTTGGTATTGTGCAATTCGGGTTTGAGGCAGCGACCTCGTCCCAAGTGCAAAACATTCTGAAAATCTACATCATTACAATTGTAAGTTTTTTTACACTTTAGTATGCACACCTAGATAGACAAATAAATAATCCATTAAAGTCAATAAGATATGAGGCTGGCGTCAATATTGCTTGATTATGAGTGCATTATTATTTTAAACTTTGGAGAAAAAAATGAAACAGTTTGTTTGTTTGTTTATTTGTTTGTTTTGGCTAGGTTCCGTACACGCTAGTCACATAGTAGCGACAGGTGCCACTCTCGACTCTTTTGATTTTACGTTTAGCTCTGGTGGCGGAACCTACGATGGAAGCCTTTCCCCATCATCAACTTGGGATTGGTTTGCGTTTGGTGCTAATGCTGGTGATTTTATTACGATTGAAACACTTGGAATCTCTGGTCAGTTTGATACAGGGTTAACACTATTAGATGATTTGACGAATGGACTACCCGAAATAGGCGATATCATTGGGACAGATTTATTTATACTAGCAGCCAATGATGACGGAGGAGCAGGACCCCTTTCATTAATCAATTTTAACATTGTAAATACTGGGAATTATGCGATAGCCATAGGTGGTTTTGCAGGCTCAACTGGTAATTATCGTATATCTTTAAGTAATAATTCAGCAGAATTTGCATTACCTGTTCCTGAACCAACCTCACTAGCTTTGCTTGGTATTGGTTTGGCTGGAATTGGTTTTTCAAGAAAAAAGAAAAATACCTAATTAAACGTAACTGGAGTTTTATTACAGCCACGATATTCATCGGGGCTTTTTTTTTGTGCCTCCCGAATTCATGTTCTAAGTGGTGCACTTAGAATATTAAATATTAGACATATATGGACGCTCTCTTACTGTCAAGGCATTAGTCTGACTTTTGTGTCGCGTTAGCGGCACTATTTCATT
>JABSRT010000043.1 GCA_013214945.1 Gammaproteobacteria bacterium | reverse complement strand
GTGACGGTAATGGTGGCAGCGCGTCGGCGACGGTGACTGTTCTGGTGGTCGATACCAATCAATTACCACTGGCGCAGAACGATACAGCCAGCACCAATGATATGACCGATATAATGATTGATGTGCTGGCCAATGACAGTGATGACGATAACGATATCCTGAGCTTAGATAGCGTCAGCACCAGCCAAGGTCAGGTGCAAGTGATAGACAATCAATTACAGTACAGCCCTGAGCCTGAATATGTTGGCAGTGCACGTATTGAATATACTATCACTGACGGTCAAGGCGGGTTTAGCGGTGGCGTACTGCAAATAGATATCAGCCAAAGTAACCGAGCGCCCGAGGCCGTCGCCGATAGCGCAACAACCACCGAACGCAATAACATAACCATAGACATACTAGCTAATGACACAGATCTTGATGGTGATAATTTAACTATTAGTTTCGCCTCAGCCCAGCAGGGAGTTGTTAGCATTAGTAATAACCAGCTGGTTTATCAGCCAAAACTAGGGTTTGATGGTAATGACCTTGTTAACTACACCATAACTGATGGTAACGGTGGCGAAAGTGACGGTACGGTAGATATCACTGTAGACGCAATACCTGAAACGAAATCAGGTTCAGGAGGAAGCATGGGCATGATTCTGATAATGCTGTTAGGGCTTACTTGGATCAGGTGTTACGCCAGAAAAACACAGAACGGAATAATTAATGAATAAAATACAAAACTCTTTATTTCGATCTTTTTTTCTACTTAGATCTTGTTTTCTGCTTATTAGCTTAGCCGTGAGTTTTGAAATCTACGCTGCTCCCAATTTTACTACGGTTTTTAGTCCGACGACAATTGGGCCAGGCGCTATTACAACGCTAACTTATACTATTGATAATAGTGCTAAAACAACAGGTACTAGTGATCTGACATTTAGTAATACTCTGCCAACAGGACTCTTAATTGCCAATCCTGCTAACGCGACCTCTACTTGTACAAATGGTATTTATGTTGCAACAGCAGGTACAGATTTAGTGACCTTTAGTGGTTATCGATTAGGAGCTGGCAGTATTTGTACGTTAACTGTTGATGTAACTGGTACTACTGGCGGAGCATTCACTAATACAACCGGGGATTTATCAACCAGCGCTGGCAGTGCTGGCACAGCAAGTGCAAACTTAACCGTTGATACTGCTCGCCCTGGATTCACCTCTGAATTTTCGCCAGCTAGCATTACCCCGGGCTCAATCAGCAGGTTGAAATATACAATAGATAATTCCCCAAACAATAGCCTTAAGTTTTTTCTTATATTTTTAAATACCTTACCCACAGGGCTTACTGTTTCGTCATTCCCTGATGTATCCTCAGATTGTCCCTCACCTGATTCGATTACGGCCAATCCCGAAAGTAACGTTATTACTTTAGTAGGAGGTTTTATTCTCGCCAATATGACTTGTACTATTGAGATTAATGTAACCGCCGATTCACCTGGAACTTATTTAAATACGACAGGAAGTTTAAGTCAAAATGGTGCAGAACCAAGTGGAGCAACAACAGCTTCTTTAACTGTCACAAATCCATTTATGTATGCATCGCTGCCTGCGACGATAGCCCCAGGAAAATCAGCTAAATTAGCTTTTACTATCACTAATAATCTAGATCGAAATAATGCGGCAACTGACATTAATTTTACTGATGATTTAAATGCAGCGTTAACGGGCATGATTGCAACCGCTTTGCCTGCCGATGGCTTTTGTGGTGCAGGCTCCTCTATTTCGGGCTCTTCAACTATTACTATTTCCGGTGCAAATTTGGCAGCAGCGGCTTCCTGTAGCTTTGAGGTGACGGTACTTATTCCAAGCTATGCTCTTGCCGGCAGCTATAGCAATAGCACCAGTATTGTTTCGCTTAATTTAGGATCAACCACTAGCTCACCGAGTATAACTAACAACTTTGTTATTAATTATGCCCCTCTAGTTACGGCAACGTTTATTGATGATCCAGTAAGCCCAGAAAGTGACGTAATATTACGTTATACAATAGAAAACACCGATACAGCTAATGCAACTAGTGCCATTACTTTTACTCAGGGGCTCAATTCTTCTCTTGCCGGGCTTGAAGCTAAAATATTACCAGCGGCTGGTTCCTGCGGTGCCGGCTCTACTTTTTCTGTATTTGATGATGGTAGTGGACTTAAGTCTTTTATGGTTGATGGCGCAAATCTGGCTGCTGCTGAAAGTTGTACTTTTGATTTGCTACTTACTACTCCATCTGGAGCCACTCCAGGCACCTACGACTATTCAACCAATATGGTTAGAGCAACTGTCAATGGAGCAACTGTATATGGAACGGCCGCATCTGATAATCTCGATATTATAGCCGCCCCTGCTTTGTCTTTAGCCATTGTTGAAGATTATGTAAGCCCAGGCGCGACGATAACGGCTCAATTTACTCTTAATTATGGTGAAAATGCTATAAACAATGCAACATCGGTAGGTTTTTCTTTGGATCTTGATAGCGTACTTTCAGGGTTGATAGCAACAGATTTAAGTAAGAGCGATGTCTGTGGTGCGGGGTCTTTATTAAGCGGTACTTCAATAATCACCTTAACTGGGGCATCGTTATCAACAGATAAAAGCTGTACCTTTACTGCAACCTTACAAGTACCATCAAGCGCGACGCCGGGATCATATACGCTCCACAGTTCAACTGTCTCTGCAATTACCTCAACTGCAACCTCTTCAGGAGCAGCATGGGATCAATTCCTGGTTTCTGGATTAACATTTAGCAAGTCTTTTATCGGTGTTCCAGCGTTACCGGGATCAACTATCACATTACAATATGTTATTAGTAATGCCGCTAGTGCGTTAGCTGCTAGCAGTATCGAGTTTACTGATAGTCTTAGTGCTTCTTTAACTTCTCTTACAGCGACAGTATTACCAGACACGCCCTGTGGTCCGATTTCAACTCTGTCGGGAACAACGATAGTGGCCTTTTCTGGCGGGGAACTTCAACCCGGTGAATCCTGTACCTTTGATTTAACTTTACTGATCCCTGCTGATGCAACGACAGGTCAATATAACAGTTCGACTAGTCAGGTCAGTGCAACTGTGAATGGCAATAATACAGCTAATCCGGCTGCAAATGATGTATTAACTGTAGAGCAGCTAACAGTGGTGCTTTCAACAACCGCATCAAATCCAACGTTTGTGAGCCCTATTCCGATAAACATTGATTTTAGTCGTGCAGTAAATAATTTTTTAGTTGATGATGTCAACATCACTAATGGCACTGCCACTAATTTTTCTGGTTCTGGTCTCTCCTATACTTTTGATCTTGTGCCTGCTACCGATGGTACCCTTACCTTGGATATTGCAGCTAATGTGGCTGACGATGCCATTATTAATACCGTTAAAAATTCAGCCGCAATACCGTTATCTTTGCAATACAGTGCCATACCAACCACGCCAACGCCAAGTTTAAGCATATCGGCACCAAGTATCATTACAGCTTCTACTGGACCAGTCAGCTATTCGATTACTTACACAAACGCAGAAAATGTTAATTTAACTAATAGTGCCATTACATTAAATAAAACAGGTGCAAACGCCACTATTGCTGTAACAAATGGCCAGACTAATTCGCCTACTGTTACCCTGTCGAATATTTCAGGTAATGGTAGTTTAGGCATAAGCATTACCGAAAATTCAGCGCGAAATGGCACTAGTTTAGCTCCCTCATTTGGGCCAAGCTCTACATTTACGGTTGATAATATCAAACCTACTGTTAGCATTACTAGTACAGTTAATGATTCTATCAATACAGCCTTTACTGCCATTTTCACTTTCAGTGAAACCGTCACTGGGTTTTCCAGTGACGATATCTCAGTGGATAACGGCATTGCCGCAACGGTTTCTGGCTCTGGCTTCACCTATACTGCATTAATCACTCCCACTAGTGATGGTGCAGTTACCCTAGATGTCGCGGCAAGCGCGGCGCAGGACAGTGCTGGTAATCAGAGCAGCGCAGCGACCCAATACAGCATAATGCATGATACCAGCGCACCGACTTTGGAGATAAGCAGTGATCCAGTTGCTGCTGTCAATGGCGCCTTTACCGCCACTTTTACTTTCAGTGAAGCGGTCACAGGTTTTGATTTAACAGACATTGATGCAGTAAATTCCAGTGTCAGTAACTTTTCAGGAAGCGACCATATTTATACCGCAACCATTACCCCATCCATCCTTGGAATGGTAATATTAGATGTCGCGGCCAACGCAGTCCGAGATAGCGCAGGAAATAATAACCGTGCTTCAAGCAAATATACGCTCAATTACGATCCTACAATACCGGTGTTGTTATCGAAAACCCCTGCCCATCAAAGTACTGAAGTTTCCATTAACAATCTAACTATCACTTTAAGCTTTAATAAAGAAATGCAGCTAAAAAATGATGCTGGCATTATTGAATTGGTTAGTCTCAATGATAATGTCATTATTGAAAGTTTAGATTTGGCAACGTCAAGCCAGCAAGTGACTATAAGTGGTAATACGGTCATGCTTGTCTTTAAAAAAACCTTAGCCCCTGATAATCAATATGGTTTACGTATTAATAGCGGTATATTGAGCGATTTATATGGCAATACTTTCGCTGGCCTAAACGAGTCACAATTCAATTTCGCTACAAATAATAATGCACCTGTCACTATAGAGGATACTGCCAGTCTTGTTGAAGATGGTGCTGTTGCTATTGCTGTTCTGGCTAATGATAGCGACGCTGAAGGCTTCCTAATGCCCTCTAGTGTTACAGTTATTGTTAAGCCGGCAAATGGTCAAACTCATATTAATATCGCTAATGGTGTTATCACTTATACTCCCTCGGTTAACTTTAATGGCACCGATACCTTTAGATATCAGGTTGCTGACTTTCAGGGAGCCCTCTCGACTAGCACGCTAGTCACTATAACTATCAATGCTCAGAATGATTTGCCTACACTCAATAATGATCTGACGGTAACTCAAGAAGATACCCCAGTACTGATAGATGTATTAAAAAATGATACTGATATTGATGCCAATGATCAGCTGAATTCTGATTCCTTAGTTATTATTACTCGACCTGTTAATGGTCAGGCACAGGTCATTGATGGAAAAATTAACTACAGTCCCTTTAACAATTTTAATGGCAGTGATAGTTTTACCTATCAGGTCGCCGACAGCTTCGGTGCCTTAGGTGAAGCAGCAACTGTTATTCTCAATATTAGCGGTAGCAATGATGCCCCCGTCGCAACCGATGATATAATTACAACTAATGAAGATACTCAGGTTACGTTCAATATACTGATTAATGATCTTGATATTGACGGTGAGATAGATCCAACAACTATTAGCATTATTACTGCTGCCCGTCATGGTGAGCTCAGTATTGATCCCATCACAGCTGACATTCGCTATCTGCCGAATAAAGATTTTAATGGCAGCGATAGCTTTGGTTATGTCGTGAAAGACAGTGAAGATGCCACATCTAATGAGGCTAACGTTAGCATAACAGTGACCAGCGTTAACGATGCTCCGATCGCAAATAATGATACTGTTGTATTACTAGAAGATATGAGCCACCTTATCAATGTATTAGGCAATGATACCGATGTTGAACAAGGCATAGATCCCTCCACTGTCATCTTAGTTAGCCCACCAAGTCAAGGTCAGCTTGACCTTGACCCACTAAGCGGCAAGTTCAGCTATACACCCGCGGCTAATTTTTTTGGTGAAGATTACTTCAGTTATCAGGTAGAAGATAACCTGTCTGGTATATCCAATATTGCCAAGGTAACCTTAACCGTGCAAAGCGTGAATGATCTGCCGATTGCCAACCCGGACACTTTTATTCTGACAGAAGACACTAGCTCAAATTTCGCAGTTTTAGCCAATGATGCGGATATTGACGGTAACTTAGATGAGAGCACAATTAATATTATCGCTACAACCCAGCATGGTGAACTTACCATTACGACTAATGGCACCCTGAACTATACACCAGCGGCCAACTATGCAGGTAACGACAGTTTCAGTTACCACATAAGTGATAATGAAGGCGGCATTTCCAATGATACTGAGGTAAATATTAATATTACTTCACTAAATGATGCCCCTGCATTTACTTCAGCTCCTGCTAGTCAAGTTGATGAAGATAGCCTGTACCGCTACAGTATTAAAGTGCTTGATCCTGATGCCCATGAGGAGTTAACCATTACAGCTGTTCTGCCTGACTGGCTGGAATTAATCGATAATCATGATGGTAGTGCCCAGCTTTTAGGCACCCCAGACAACAGTCAGGTGGGTGAACATTCAATTAACTTGATAGTAATAGATAACGGCAAACTTACTGATTCTCAAACCTTTATTTTAGTGGTTAATAATATTAATGATACCCCGATCGCTAATAATCTTGAGCTTACCTTGAACGAAGACAGCCAGGTAATGATTACCCCAAGTGGCTATGATCCCGAGCTGGATAGTCTGCATTTTAGTGCACTCACACAACCCCAACATGGCCAGCTTGATACCCTTGCCGAACCTTGGATCTATATACCCAATAGCAATTTCTATGGTACTGATAGTTTTACCTATATAGCCGAAGATCACAGCAGCCAGTCGGAGGTTGCAACCGTCAGTATAAATGTAAGCGCGATTAATGATCGGCCTTTTGCCCAAAATGACTTTGCCACTATGGCTGAAAACACCAGTATAAGCTTAAATGTTTTGGCCAACGACAGTGATATTGATGGCAATATCGTCACCCTGAATTTAATAAGTCATCCGGCTTCTGGTGAGCTTATCCTGAACCCTGATAACAGCTTATTTTATACTCCAGCCTTTGGTTTTGATGGCAACATCAGCTTTAGTTATCAGGCTATTGATGAGCTAGGAGCCAGTTCAGAGCTTACCTTGGTCAATATTGCAGTGACCAATACCAATACCGCACCAAGCATAAATGGTGCACCGGCTCTGAGCATACTCAGTGGTGGGGGATATCT
Organism: Gammaproteobacteria bacterium; assembly: GCA_013214945.1. Classification (NCBI taxonomy): domain Bacteria; kingdom Pseudomonadati; phylum Pseudomonadota; class Gammaproteobacteria; species Gammaproteobacteria bacterium. The sequence goes on along the minus strand of JABSRT010000043.1, from coordinate 7,474 downwards.
CTTTATGCCCGATGCTGAAGATATTGATGGCGACAGCTTAAGTTTCGCTATTATGAATAAACCTGACTGGGCCAGCTTTAATAACGCGACAGGTGCATTAACAGGGCAACCAGATAATAGCCAGGTAAATCAGTATAACGACATTCAAATATCTGTTAGTGATCCAACCGGCGCCCAAGCCAGTTTGCCCGCCTTTACCATTGACGTATTAAGTATTGATGAAACCCCGATTGCCAACGGGCAGCAACTGACTGTTGCAGAAGATACCAGTATTACCCTTAATCTGACCGGCATCGATCCCAACGGTAATAATTTAAGTTACCTTATCGTTGAACAGCCGTTACATGGGATGTTGGCCGGCGCCATACCGGCGCTGACTTATATCCCTGATGACAATTATACCGGACAAGATAACATACGTTTTAGCGTCACTAATGGTGAGCACGTCTCTCAAGTTGAGACCATTACTATCACAGTCACCCCAATCAACGATGCGCCACTAGCCAATGCCGATACCACTGAGGTGATAGAGGGCCAGTCAGTCATTATTAATCCCTTGATAAATGATACTGATATTGACGGTGATGCACTGAGCTTAGTGAGCGCTACAGCTGAGCGTGGCAGTGTGACAATTACAGATAACCAACTTAACTATCAGGCCATTGCTAACTTTGTTGGCACGACTCAATTAGTCTATACCCTAACGGATAATATGGGAGAAACGGCCCAGGCTAGCATCAATATTAATGTGTTGGTTGATATTGAATTACAAGAACCACCCCAGATCAATCTACCTGGAGCAATATCGCTCGATGCAACAGCACTCTATACCCGGGTTGATTTAGGCACTGCCAGCGCTACTGACCGTTTTGGCAACTCCTTGTCCGTCTCGCTTGATGGCACACCATTTTATAAACCTGGATCCAACGTGGCCGTTTGGAAAACCCAAGATGCTACTGGGCGCACAGCCAGTGCAGAGCAACAAGTAAATATTCGTCCGCTGATCTCATTGGATAAAGATCAGACGGTGGTTCAGGGTGAGCTGGTAACAATAAAAGTCTTGCTCAATGGTGACTCGCCGGTTTATCCGCTCACTATTCCTTATACGGTCAGCGGCAGCGCCAGCGCCGAGTTAGATCATGACTTGTCTGATGGCAACATAATAATAGAATCAGGCACTGAAGCGGAGGTAAGTTTTAATATACTGGCTGATGCAGATATAAACGAGCTTGGTAAATATATTATTATTACCCTGGATCCAACTTTAAACCGAGGCCCAAAAATTAGTCAGAAAATCCTGATCTCAGGGCAAAATATAGCCCCCAGAGTCGTCCTGAGCGCGATACAAAACGGTATTCATACTCTCGTCGTAACACAAGTTGATGGCTTAGTGGAAGTGAGCTTGTCGTTCTCAGATCCCAATAAAGACGACGAACATGTTATTGATTGGGGCGACAGTGATCGCACTCTGGTCAATCAATCATCAGATGAACTGATTTTTATCTTTGACCCGACCAATTTAAACAAGGGGCTGTACCGTGTCAGCGTTAAGGTAACAGACGATAAAGGGTTGAGTAATACAGACTTTGTATCGGTCAAAGTGATTGATACATTGCCAATTTTAACAACAGCAGACAGTGACGGAGATGGCATTCCCGATAATGAAGAAGGCTATTTTGATCAAGACGGTGATGGCATTCCAGATTATCAGGATGCAATCACCGCCTGTAATGTTTTACCTGAAATGGGTGATAATCAACAGCAGTTCTTAGTGGAAGGCGAGCTCGGTGGCTGTTTGCAACTGGGGCATATTGCATCGCTCAGCAATAATGCCGGTATTCAACTAGATCCCGCCGATATCCCGGCTGATGAAAGCACTAAAAATATAGGAGGTATTTTCGACTTTATCGCCAAAGGCTTGGCTGAAGCAGGTCAAAGCTACAATATCGTGCTGCCACAACATAATGCGATCCCAATCGGTGCTATGCTCAGAAAATTCAGTCAGGATGAACAGGGCGAGACATATTGGCGCGACTTCGTTGAAGTAGCCGATACAGATATGATCCGCTCAGCGAAAGGTGAACGGGGTTTCTGTCCACCTCCGGGGGATGGCAGTGACTGGACACCTGGCTTAAGCGAAGGCGACTGGTGCATACAACTTACCTTAAGAGACGGCGGCCCGAACGATGATGACGGCGTGGAAAACAGGGTTATCGTTGATCCGGTAACAATGGTTGTGGCTGCGAGCAATAACCAGTTCCCTGAAGCGGTGGATGATGTGGTTAATGTCACTAAAGACAGCAGTCAGGTGCAAATAAGTATACTGGACAATGATTTGGATGCCGATGGCGACATGCTCAGCGTCACCAGCATTAATGCCGATTTGGGTATCGCAGTAATCCAGGGTGATAGCGTTTTATATACAGCCCCTGCAGATTATATTGGCAGTGACCGGCTTATTTATAATATCAGTGACGGTAATGGTGGCAGCGCGTCGGCGACGGTGACTGTTCTGGTGGTCGATACCAATCAATTACCACTGGCGCAGGACGATACAGCCAGCACCAATGATCTGACCGCTATTATGATTGATGTGCTGGCCAATGACAGTGATATCGATGACGATACCCTGAACTTAGAAAGCGCCAGTACCAGTCAAGGTCAGGTACAAGTGATAGACAGTCAGTTACAGTACAATCCTGAGCCTGGGTATGTGGGCAATGTGCGTATCGAATATGTCATTAGTGATGGTCAGGGCGGGCTTGGCGGTGGCGTAGTGCGAATAGAGATTAACCAAAGCAACCGAGCACCGGAGGCAAAAGCCGACAGCGCAGCAACCACAGATCGCGATAACATAATCATTGACGTATTGATTAATGATACAGATCTTGATGATGATAATTTAACCCTTAGTGCTGCCTCTGCCCTGTACGGCACGGTAAGCATTAGTAATAATCAACTGGTTTATCAGCCGATGCCAGGTTTTGATGGTAATGACTTTGTTAATTACACCATAACAGATGGTAATGGCGGAGAAAACAACGGTACTGTGGATATCACTGTTACCGCATATCAATCAATTAAAGTTAATAGTAAGTCTGGAGGCAGCATGGGAATAATCTTTATATTGCTTTTAGGTTTTATTGGTATTGGCCGACGAACTAAAATTAACCGGGTAAACATTAATTTAAAGTATCTATACCCGTGAGCATTGGAAATGCTGGAATTTGTGGTGTGAATAAAATTCTAGGTACAAGGCGCGCGATTGACCAATAGCTGGCTATTGGGATTGAACGCAACGCCGTAGATAGGATTTTAAGCCGTTAAAAAACTTGTAGATTCACTGTTCACGGGTATATATTGGTGTAGCCTAGTATCGAGTGTAATGAGGCATAACTATTGATGTTATATGAAGTAAAAAAAACAATAACGATTAAAGTACAGATAATTATTTTTATTTTAGGTTTTTTAATTTTTGCAACGTTAATGAGCTTTAGTACTTATGCAGAAGCAGAAGCTGAAGACAACTCTCTTAATGATATTTTAAATGCCATTAATTTACTCGAAAAAAAATCAGAGCCTAAGTGTTACGCAACAGCATCTCGTCTCGAAGATTTTATGTTTGGAACTCCACTTGACAGCAATGCCCGTTTTGCTAAGAACATTCTGCAAAAAAAATTCATTGAAAACATCTGGATAAAAGCCTCAAAATTAGCGGAGACCGATGGCGAAGAAGTTGTTTTAAAGCAACATATAGCAGCAGTTATCGCCCTAGTTTTTAAGGTGACCAAAGATCAAAACAACCACTGGAAGTTAACATTTGGTCAAAACTTAAACCTCACCTTACATAAAGATGACAAGCGACAATATGCTAGCATAGCTTATTCATTAAGAGCAGTATTGGCGGTACAACAAACCGCATTAATCAATTTTGATTTTGATTTATTACCACTCACAGAAAAAGCCATAATCACTCTCAAAAACAGCTTAGATTTTTATACCCTAGCTGTACTAAAACTTGCTGATAACACAGCTAGAAAACAAAATGTAAAATTAATTACCGTCGCCAATATTAATAATATTTGGCAATCTTTAGCTAAATTTGAGAAAACACCGGATGTAGAGCCTAAACAGGATTACCAGTTAATTGTTCCAGCTTTACTTAAAAAATCAGCTGAAAAAAAACTGGCCGCTTATGCAACATATAATAAAATTAATAATCAATTGTTTTTACGTAACCTTCAGGTTTATTTTGCCAGAGTCAGCTGGCCCAGAGATAAAAAAGAATCCGATGCTATCATTAATGACTTCACTCGTTTAATGACGACTTTTAGCAAAGATTTATATCGCGGTGCACAAGAAATAGCAATGAAAAATGGGGCGTCAACGATATCTGAAAAATCTGTATATGATTTTTCAATGCAGCACATTCCGCACAAAATCAATGAATATGAAGATGCTTTATTTTTCTATAATTTAACCAAGAAACAACAAGTTTATATTGAATCTTATGATATGGACGCTTTTCGTGATGCCGGGGTTCACTGGCAATATTTGACGCAGGCAGTTTTTTCACCTAATTTCAAAACTTATCTAGAACCCGACCCTTTTGCAACGGAATTAATGGTTGAAAACATTGCGCAATATGGCGTCTTGTTATTACGTGTAGCAGGTGAATATGCAATACAACAAAATGAACAACGTCTTAAAGCTTCCCACTTAGCACAAGCACAAAAAATTATTGCATCTAAAACGACATTGCACCGCAGTGCAAAACCATACAATGAAAAAAACATTGCGTTAGCATCAGCCAAAGATCAGCCACAAAGCCAAGGCTTTTCAAATGTTACTTCCACATCAGGGATTTCTTTTGATCACCACTCTTCCGACTGGCTTAATCGTCAGTTACGCTCGTTTATTAAGAAAGATGCAGAAACGGGCATCATTACTATTCCTCCCGCGTTTGGTGGTTCTGGTGTAGCAGCAGAGGACATTAATAATGACGGCTATGTTGATATCCTTTTATTGGGAGGGAGAGGAAATAAGCTTTATATTAATCAACACGATGGTACTTTTATAGAACGAAGCGCAGAATATGGCCTCAACTGGGTACGTTCACAAGATAACCTTCCTGGTGAAGTACGTCAGCCACTTATCGCTGATATCGACAATGATGGCTGGCAAGATATCATTATTACTTACGTCAATGATCAACACCGAGTTTATAAGAATATTCAAGGTAAATATTTTGAAGATATGTCAAATATAGCTAATCTCAACGGGACTGGCTTAGTTGGCGGCCCTGCTACTTTGTTCGATTTGGATAATGATGGGGATTTAGATCTTTACATTACTTACTTTGGTAATTATATCAAAGGGGATTTACCAACATTAAAGCGCCGCAATAGCAACGGACTGCCTAATCAATTATTTGAAAATATCGGTAACTTTAAATTTAAAAATATCACTAAAAATTCAGGAATCGATAATACAGGCTGGGCACAGGCCGTCACTCATACAGACCTAAATAATGACAACTGGCAAGATCTTATTGTCGGTAATGATTTTGGGGTTAATGCTTATTATATTAATCAAAAAAACGGACGTTTTAAAGAAATATCAGAGCAGCTTGGTACCGACAAACCCTCTTATACCATGGGCATAGGTATTGCCGACCTCAATGCAGATCAAATGCCAGACATTTATATCTCAAACATAGTCACTATGAATAAAGATGAAACTTATACACTGCCCAATGAAGATACCATTTTGAAATTCAATTCGGATAAACTGGCTAGCATGCGGGTGATTGAAGCTAATGACCTGTTTATTTCGAACGATAAGCAAGGTCAACTTACATATCAGTTAAGTCAGAATGTAGCACGAGGTTATTCATCTACTGGCTGGTCTTGGGATGCTGACTTTTTTGATTATGATCACGACGGTGATGAAGACCTCTACGTATTAAATGGCATGAATGAGTTTAATATATACAGTAGTAAAAACCCTTATTATCGTGATCCTAATAATCAAGTTGTTAAACAGGCCGTAATTCCTGTTAACACTAGAGAAGAAAATGTTTTTTTTGAAAACAGTCAGGGTATGTTGAATAATAAAAGTAAGGCTTCAGGACTAGCTTTATTAAGTAATTCACGCAGCGCAAGTTATTTTGACATTGACAACGATGGTGATCTCGATATTATCGTGAATAATTATCATGAGCCCGCAGTATTATTTAACAATAACTTAAACTCTAAACATCGACACTGGCTTAAAATTAAGTTACATGGCAATCCTGCACAAAAGGTATCTCTTGATGCAATAGGTGCCAAAATAATAGTTACCCTGCCTAACGGACAAAAACTTTGGCGAGAAGTACGAAGCACCTCTGGTTATATGTCTGTTCACCCTAAAGTGCAGCACTTTGGTTTAGGTAATGCGCAAAAGGTTAACGTGACAGTTATCTGGCCAAATGGTAAAAAACAATACTTGAATGATATCAAAGCAGATCAACAGTTTGAAATTAAGTTAGATTAGCTTTATTTAGAATTGGTTTTTCATAATTAACTTTTTCAGGAGCAGCCTTGTCTCAGTTTCACTTTATTTTAGTGCTATGTTTTATATCACCCTTGAACTGGGCTCAGTCCATTTTACCGCCTATCCATGCTGATATTGAAGCCAAGACTTTTACTCAATGGCAACAAAGTTATCATCAACAACAGCAAACGATTAAGCAACTAATTATAGATACAGGCGAGCCCTGGTCACAGCCTTTGTACCTTAACAGTCTCATCAATGAAGCATCACCCTATTTACTTCAACATGCTAATAACCCGATAGACTGGCAGGCTTGGCATACCTCAACGCTTGAATCTTCACAGAAAAATCAGCAGCTTATCTTTATTTCTGTTGGATATTCAACTTGCCACTGGTGCCATGTTATGGAAAAAGAAAGTTTTAACGATCTAACTGTGGCTGCATATTTAAACAGTAACTTTACTTCAATCAAAGTGGATCGTGAAATAAACCCAAATCTTGATCAGTTTTTATCCAGCGCTTTGGAATTAGTGAAAGGCAGTGCTGGCTGGCCTATTACAGCGGTATTAACACCTCAGGGTGATCCCATCTTTTTAGAATCTTATGTCAACAAAGATAAACTTCTAAAAATGCTTAAACGGTTAAATTCAATTTGGCAAAAACGCCCCGCCACGCTCAGGCAAATAGCAAAAAATTTGTCCATTCAGATCAGAACGCAACAAACTAATGAGCCAAATCTATGGTCAGATGAAATACCAGTAAAACAGTTCAACGCTAGTATTTTAAAGCTAGATAAAGAACATGGAGGAATGTTTGGTAGTCCAAAATTTCCCGATGCTTCCCTTCTACAGTTAATGCTTTATGGCTATCAGTTAAAGCCCTCAATACTTTTAAAGCAGCAGCTTGAGTTAGTACTTAATAACTTGATGAGAGGGGG
>JABSRT010000042.1 GCA_013214945.1 Gammaproteobacteria bacterium | reverse complement strand
AGCGACTTAGGAGGCTCGAACTCCTGACCTGAACCTTGGCAAGGTTCCGCTCTACCAGCTGAGCTAAAGTCGCATTTTTTAAAGCACCCTCTGTTTAACCAGAGGTACCGTGTAATTCAACGTTTTGGTAACTCGTTGTCTCATCCGATGCAGCGCATTCTAATGATTTATCGATGGGAGTCAACAATGTTTTTATCTTTTTGTTTCACTTGGCTAAATATCAGCCTAAAAGGTCATCTTTAGCTCGAGTCGCGCTAAAGATGACCTATTCTAACGTTCTTCGTTACTTAACGTGGTTATTGCAGCGCGTAAATAGCTGACCATTGATGATACGGTTAAAGCGGTTGCGATAAATAATAATCCAAAGCCGATATCAATCACTAATTCATTGTAGCGTGACAACAAAGCAATTAAGGCTAACATTTGCGCGGCCGTTTTAACTTTACCCCAAACCGATACGGCAACGCTATTGCGTAATCCCAGTTCGGCCATCCATTCGCGCAACGCGCTAATAATAATTTCTCGGCCAATCATAATAACTGCAGCGACGGTGACCCAAACGTTTTGATAATCTTCGGTGATGAGCAGCAGTGCACAAGACACCATTACTTTATCGGCAACGGGATCTAAGAATGCACCAAACTTAGTACTTTGATTAAGTCGACGCGCCAAATAACCATCGAGGATATCAGTGCCTGCGGCAAACCAAAAAATAAAAGCGGCAAGTAAATAATTATACTCAAAAGGTAAATAGAAAGAAGTAATAAAAACTGGAATTAGCATGACTCGCAGCATCGTGAGCATATTTGGAACATTTAAAGGCATGATAGCAATTACATAGGTAGTATTTGTATACTATGGTGCCCGAAACGGCCTGTTATTACAATTACCAATCGAAGGTATTGGGTGAAAACTCTTGATTGAACGCTTCGAACGCCTTTGGTTGAGCGATCGAAATAACTACAGAAACTTTAATGTTTTAAGCTATCGAAAATGAGTTGGGCCAGAATTTTGCTAATGCCTGGTACTTTGGCTATTTCTGCGACACTGGCTTTTTTTAGTTCAATTAAGCCGCCCATATACTTTATTAGGGTTTGGCGCTTTTTAGGCCCGATCCCGGCAATCGCTTCTAAGGATGAGGTTTTTTTGACCTTGGCGCGGCGCGCACGATGGCCGGTAATGGCAAAGCGATGTGATTCATCGCGAATGTGTTGAATTAAATGCAGCGCTGGAGAATCAGCCGCCAACGATATAATTTCGCGACTATTGCCAACCAGCAGAGTTTCTAACCCCGGCTTACGACCCTCCCCTTTAGCGACACCTATCAATAAAGGAATTTTGGGCAAACGCTCTTCATATAATGACATCACTTCTTCGGCTTGGGTTAGTTGGCCTTTGCCACCGTCAATAAACAATATATCCGGAATGAGTTGCGGATCGGTTACTTTGGCAAACCGCCGGGTTAACGCTTGCTTCATTGCAGCATAATCGTCGCCACCAGTTATGCCCTCGATATTAAACTTGCGATATTGTGCTTTTGCTGGGCCTTCTCGATCAAACACCACGCAAGAAGCAACGGTTTGTTGCCCTGAAGTATGCGATATATCAAAACATTCCATTCGCTGTACTTTATCATTGAGATCTAAAGCTTGTTCCAACGCCGTTAATCGCTGTAATACAGTCCCTTTTTGAGCAAGTTTACTGGTTACCCCTATCTGGGCATTTTTATCCGCTAATTGCACTAATTTAGCGCGCTCGCCGCGAGTCTTATTAAATAATGCGACTTTATAACCTGCTTGCTTGACTAATACCTGCTCGATCATCGTGTGATCGAGGGTATTGCATTGATGCAATATTTGCCTTGGAATTTGGCGACCCGCGCTACTGTTGAGATAAAACTGCATGATAAAAGCCAAATACAGCTCTGAAACTTCAGTATTCTTAGGCGTTTTTGGATAATAACTCCGGCTGCCTAAAACCTTGCCATGACGTATAAACAACACGTGAAAACAAGCAATGCCATGTCGATAGTCAAATCCGATGACATCTAAATCAGTTTGATCTGAATTTATCCACTGCTGCTCTTGTACCTTACGTAGCGCCGTCAGTTGGTCACGATAACGGGCAGCCTGTTCAAAGGCTAAATTGGCACTAGCCTGCTCCATTTGCGTAACAACCTGCCCCAGCACTTGCTGACTTTCACCCGATAAAAACAAGGAAGCAAGGTCAACCTCGCGCTGATAATCATCATTGCTTACCTTGCCAACACAAGGCGCTAAGCAGCGATTAAGCTGATGTTGCAAACATGGACGTGAGCGATTGCGATAGTAACTATCATCACATTGACGGACCTGAAATATTTTTTGCATTAAATGCAGGCTTTCACGGACGGCCCCACTGTTAGGGTAAGGCCCAAAATATTGACCTTTAGCCTTTTTAGCACCGCGATGAATGGTTATTCGTGGATGTTGATGGTTAGAAATAAAAATGAAAGGATAAGATTTATCATCACGTAACAGCACATTATATTTAGGTAAATAATGCTTAATTAGGTCGTTTTCTAAAATGAGTGCTTCAGTCTCAGTCTCGGTGACAATAATTTTAATGTCTTCGATTTTGGCGACTAAAGCACGGGTCTTAATTTCGCTAATGTTGGTTCTAAAATAACTCGCTAATCGTTTTTTTAGATTCTTAGCTTTTCCAACATAGATTACATCTTGCTTGGTATTGAGCATTTGATAAACACCAGGGTTAGTGGTGATATTTTTTAAGAAATTTTCACTATCAAACACTGCTTGCTAATACCTATAATTTTTCTGTATCTAAAATACCATGTCGAATAGCCAAATGAGTCAATTCAACATCACCTTTTACATCAAGCTTATTAAACAATCGATAACGATATGAGTTAACGGTTTTAGGACTGAGGCTTAATTGCTCTGCAATCTCATTAACTTTCTGGCCCGTTGTTATCATCATCATAATTTGTAGCTCACGCTCTGATAACGATTGAAATGGATTGTCTTGCGCAGGTTTAAATTGGCTTAGTGCCATTTGTTGCGCTATTTCAGGCGACAAGTATCGCTGGCCTGATTTGACCTGACGAATTGCATTAATCATCTCGATTGGTGCAGCTCCTTTGGTTAAATAACCTGCTGCACCAGCTTGCATGACTTTGGTCGGATAAGGCTCTTCACTGTGAACACTTATCACTATCACTTTAACATCTGGCTTATTACGTAAAATTCTACGCGTCGCTTCTAGCCCACCGATACCGGGCATATTCATATCCATCAAGACAATATCGGTTTCGTTACTACGACACCATTGCACCGCATTTTCACCAGAACCTGCTTCGCCAACGACTTTAATACCGCGGACATCTTCAAGAAGGCGCTTAATCCCAGTGCGAACAAGTTCATGGTCATCGACTAGAAAAACATTAATCACATTTACCTCCAAAGTTCAGTAGTTAAATTCTAACTATTTGAATTTACTTATTTAGCAAACAGCGCTAACTTGACATTATGTTTGTATAATTCGCGCCGATTTTACAATGAAAAAGCTCAATGTTTAAAGTTTTTTATCGTCGAACTAAAAAATTAACACCGAGATGCTTTATTTTGATCAAAAAGTCATCTTACCCAATGCAAAAATAAAATACATCTGTTAACTGCTTTGTTCTCAAAATATTACAGGAATAATGGTTTTATAACTTGCCAATGTCCAATCATATCATCAAAAATTGAGCGGCTTGTTGTTTGCCAATCGTAGCAGAAAAACGACTTAGAGTTACTGGGTAAAGATAAATAAGCCCCCATCCGACCATGGCATTATAGTTTTTACTTAAATATAAACAAACACAAAGCCGATAACTTTTTATTTATCAGTCTGTTCTATTTGATTTTTCTCCGGCTCCTTTTCTATTATATGACTCAGCCTAACCGCACACAGAACTTAAATGGTAATGATTGTCATTTCTGATTCAACGATGTATAGTCGCTGGTTTTATAATCACTGCCGAATCACACCACTGTGATCGTTAACACAACTAAGCCATAACACTATGAATGTAAAAAGTTATTTTCTGAGTAAATCTTTATTAACCAGTTTATTAATCAGTACAATGTTTAACGCCGTGGCACATGCACAAGACGATCAAGCAGGCTTAGGTAATCTAGAACAAAAAATGCAAGCGATAGGTCAGTATTATCAACAAATTAATGAAAAATTAAACCCCAGCCTGCAGCAAAAAAATTATATCGCACCTAATGGTCGTCGTGACCCTTTTGCTTACACCGAACAAATGTATCGCAATCAACAGCGCAACGCACCACAGCAAGGCAATGTTAATGTCACGCCCAATGCCGTAATGCTCGGCATGACCCACCAATTTACCGCCGATGGCTTGCCGATAATGAAATATCGCGGTTACGGCGAGTCTGCCACGGGCCAAGTGATCGGTTTATTAGAAATTTATGGTATGGGCGTTTACACAGTGCGGGTCGGCGACAAAATAGGTCTGCACGAAATTGTTAAAGAACTGGTGCTCACCATTGAGGGACTCAGCCGTAACAATATCATTATCGAAACAGGTAAATTAGGCAAACAGATGGTGATCCAATAATGAGAAAAAATTCAACAGCAAGTTATATTCTTTTGACCCTCATCATCAGCATATTACAACCGCTACAGGCAAAAAATAGAAACATTCCGATCATTGAATTTAAACAGGCTAAAGTACAAGATGCCGTTGGCATGTTAGCGGAAATTGCCAATATCAATATTGCGGCCACCCACGAAGCGGGCCAATATTTAGTAACCTTTAGAATGAAAGACACCTCCGACAAAGGCATTATCGACACCATTGCCCGTGTCTCAGGATTGTGGTATCGATATATTCGCAGCACCGACAGCTATTTATTAATGACTGCCGCCCAATACCAGAGTGACATCGTAGTATTTCGTGACGATTTAGTGCGCACCTTTGAATTGCGCCATCAAAATGTCGAAGCCGCCGCCAAAACTATCCGCAATATTTACGGCGAACGCGTGATACTGACCTTGGAATACAAAAATGACGACTTCGAAGGTTTGCCGTTCGAAGATATCGAAGACGCCACCGTGTCTAATTCCGACAGTCAACCTACTCGCGCTAGTCGCACTACTTCAAGCAGCAATCGTAATAACAACCAGCAAAATGGTGCTCAACAAGATACCAGCACTGGTGAAAATGGCAAAATTTCAGGTGAAAAAATATCGACCTTAGACAGTTTTGCTCAAGACAAAAAACAACAAAAAATATTAACCTCTGGTCAGCTCAACAGCCTGCAAGGTCAACAGCAAGTCAACGATCAGCAAGTGGCCAAAGTAACCGACGCCCAAACGCCAATTTATGTCACCATAAATCGCATTCACAACCTATTATTTGTCCGCACCACCGACGAAGCCGTACTCAAAGAAATAGCCAAGCTGATTGAAGTAAGTGATAAACCGACGCCGCAAGTGCTACTGGAAATGGAAATTATCGAGATAAAAATTGGCGATAGCTATGATCAAGAATTTGAGCTAAGTTTTAACAGCGCCGGACAAATTGACAATTTCAGCTTTAAAAGTAGCGCCGACGATGCAGCCACTACCTCACCTCAGGATGTCAAATTCGGTAACCTTAATATCGACTTATCAGAAGAAACTGCCGCCAACTATGCCTTACCGCTAGCGGCCTTATTACGGGGTAAAAATGTCCAATCACTGGTAACTGGCGCCTCCGGTGGTGTCTATCAATTCCTTAGCCAGCAGGTTAACGCCAAAATAGAATTATTAAAGACAAATGGCCAAGCACGTACCTTGTCAAAACCGGTCGTGTTAGCGTCTAACAACCGCCAGGCCAAAATATTTATTGGTGATGAACAAATCATTGCGACCGGCATTGACAACCTTGCCCGCTACGTTGAGTATGATGCCGACGGGCGAGCAATATCGTCAAGCACCGCAAAAACTCAGGTTGAAACCGAGCGTCGTAAAGTCGGTAATACCTTGTATCTGTTGCCAAGCATTAACGCCGACCGCACGGTCACCATCGACATTTTGCAAGACCAATCAAAAGTCGTCCGTAATGGCACCAAAATGCCCTATTTTGACGACGAAGCTCAGGAGATCAAACATCAGGCGATTGACGCCGTTAGTCAGTCCAGCATAAAAACCGTGGTGGTAGCCAAAGATGGCCTAACCATCGCGCTTGGCGGCATGGTTAGAACTAGCACCTCGTTAGAAACGAGCAAAGTACCCTTGCTTGGTGATATACCTTTCATTGGCACCTTTTTTACCAGCGAGCATGAAGTCAACAGTTCCTATCAATATATTATGCTAATCACACCGCATATTATAATGTCGCCGGAAGAAGCAGGTGATAAATCGCGTGAAATTTCAGGCTTCGATTATGACAAAAATGCCAACCACAGCGACCGAGAGCCCTACCCTGATTATGGTTTTGACCGTTATATTGAGCTAACCCAGTTTGCCCTCACTGCTATTAGCGATAACAGGTTCAATCAGCAAAGCCCCAGCATCACTCCGGTGGATCTAACAGCTGGCTCGGCGTCGGCCATTTTCCCTATTCATGGTATTAGCGCCAAAATCAAAGCTGTGTGGCAACAAGAGCAGTTATTTGTCAGCGCATTTGAAGTGAAAAACCACACCCCGATCAGCCAGCAACTGCACGAAAATCAATTACGCGGCACTTGGCTGGCGGCAACGTTACAAGATCACCAGCTAAAGGGGTTTGGCCAAGAACATAGCGCCACCTGGCTCTATTTAGTCTCGGAACAGCCCTACCAACAAGTGCTGAAACAACTAAATGACGATCATCAATAACAGGCAGCCTTATGATAAAAACATCACACATTTTACTGGTCTTGGTCACGCTGACCTTAACGGCCTGTAAAACCACCAGCATTCGCGAGTTTAGTAACGAGCAAACCAGCAAGACTATGCAAGCCGTCAATCAACCGGCGGCTGATTACCCCCCCCCCTCAGCCAGCCAGCTGCGGATGTATATTTTTACTGGTTTTGATGATTTAGATAAAAAAAATCATCAGCGTCAGGGCTATTTTATTGATTTTGAAACGAACAGCCAACCACGCAAATAATTTTCGGTGTACCAGACACATAATTTAGGCTGACCACCTGCAAGTCACTAAGCGAGTGACTTGCAGGTTACGACACTGCATGCCGGTGATGTAGCAGTTAACTGTTGTTGTTCTTATGCTGTTGTATGTTTTCGCTCATATATGCATAGGTTTGTCTCCTGCTGGGCGATAAATGGCATTGTTGGAGCGACACAGATTGCCAAACTCGAATACGCGTAAAATCGGTTCGGTTACCTTATTGAATGTTTGAACTAAATTTCAGTTATCTTGCTTGTGATAACAAACCAAACTCAACAATGATAAAGCGGTAACAAATAATATAATTGACCGCTCAGTCAAGCATGGTGCGACATCGATTATAACTTAAGCAACTTACAAGCTAGTTTAAGCAATTTTGATTCCAACAAACGACAAAAAATAAATGTAAAAGATTCTTATTTAGATCTTGACTTGGGCAATAAATTGTAGATAATACGAACCATTCTCATTAGGTCTTACATAAAAAGCAACCACTTAGGGATGATTATGGTTCAGGCGTTAATTAAAAATACTGAAGCGCATGTCGACATTATCGACATGATTAGTAAATTATACACCGATTTATTTAACCACGACGGTTATGGTGAACTTAAGATTGAAATGCGCATTTTAAGACGTGGCCAAAAAGAAATTATTATTCATTGCGGCAAGCAATATCGTTACGTTATTAATTGCGACGACGCCCTGAAAAATGAAAACCCAATAAAGGCCCTGCTTAAACGAGATATTCTGAGTTAAGAGATAAAGATCTGTTAACCGAAAAAAAGTAAGTAGATATTCATGGACTGAATATTGAATCGATGCGGGCAAGGAGCCCGATCAAGGGAAGCGCTAAACCAAAAAATGGCTGTTCAAATTTGCCAAGCCTCTTCGGTTGAGGTCGCAGTTTGCAATAACGCAGTCACATTTAGCACTATTTGTTGATTAACGTAGCAACTTAGCCAAGCGCATTTGCACTTAATAAACAAAATATAATGGAATAAGAAAATCATGATCAAGAACTTATGGGCCAAACGCCACGCAGTAACTGCACAATTCAACCAAATCGATGCAGCTCAAATCAATGACAGCGAACTAAAAGGCAAGTTTTTAAAGCTTAAAGCCAAGCAAGCTGGTTTCACGTTACTTGAGCTATTGGTTGTTGTGGCAATTTTAGCTGCTATCGCCGGCACTGCGTCTATCGCATTGCAAGATACCGATGCCCGTGCCTCTGCTGCCGCTCACGTTACTATGATGGATGAACTAAACAAAGGCATTCGTACTTTCCGTGTATTGAACAAAAACGTATTACCAACTGGGTTTGATTCTATCCTTCAAACTCCATTATCAGATGGTAGTGATTTAGCTTCAGCCGCGCTTCTTTCGGTTGCCGCTATTGAAGATGTAGCGGTTACAACATTACCTGTTACTGTTGCTGCGGTAATGGCCGCTGGTGGTATTAACAGCTTACAATATGCTGGTTTAGATCAAACTCCTGAAGGGTCAGTAGTAACTTGTATTGATTTAGAAGCTGTTATAGCTAGCCGTGCAAATGCGGTAGTTGCGGGTAACATCTTTATGTCTCCAGCTGCTAACGGCTGTGGTTACACAGTATCGTTTGATGAAGACGGTCAAATCGTTGGTGGTACTGCTGATAGTACGACACAAGTTGCTATTTGGAATGGTGGTTATGAGCGTGTTATGGGCGGTTCAGGCCAAGGTTTTGATGCAGCTGCTTATGCAGGAGATGATCGTCCAGCATTAATGGCTGTTGGTTTAGGTCCATCGTCTAACCTTTTCAATGCTAACGACTTAGGTGGTATGACTACTGTACCAGTTTATCGTCATGTTTCTGGAACTCAGTACAACCGTTTTGTTGCTTTATTCAACATCGGAACTTTAAGTTCTGATGGCGCTACGATTACAGCTAACGATCAAGTATCACTAACCGCTATCGTTGATGGCGCTGGTGATACTAAAGAAGAAGAATTGGGCGAATGGGATGGCACTCGTAACACTATCTAATCGCTAACCTTATACCAATTACATTAAATTTATAATCTTGTTTTGCGTGGAGAAAATTTATTTATACAAGGCGCTCGATTGAGTAATAGCTAGCTATTAGGAATGAGAGCAACGCCGGCTAAATGGGTTTTATCAAGCACAGGTGATCACTTAATTAATGGGATTGGTATTAGATAGTGACGAGATGCAGGTGGTGATTGCTACAGCCCAGCTACCGCCTGCAGCTCTCACCGTGTAATTGTGTTCTCATCGGATTGAGAACATTCAAGGATGAATTGTCAAAGGAAGATAAGTAAAGGGTTAGCATTGCTAGCCCTTTACTTTTTTGCGCCTGACAATACACAGCAGCTTAATTATGCAGCCAAATAAACCCAGCAAAAGAATTGTATTATGTTGAAACGTCCATTATTTTCATTTTTTGCCATCTGCACGGCGCTTTCGTTAATTTCCGCCTCAATTTATGCTTATCAAAGTTACCAAACCACGACAGCTTCGACTCAACGCGCGACGGCTAATGCCGCAGAACAAGCAGCGTGGCAGCAAGGCAGCACAGCTGTCGATTTAGATCACTACATTAGCCAGAATCAAGTATCACAAAACATTATCGATAAAAAACAACGGGTAATGTTACAGCCCGAATTAATTCGTTTTAATGCGGTGCTGCAAACCCCAGTTAAAGCAAGCAAAGCCGGTTTAGTTGGCGACGCCTTAGGAGTTTGGGGCATTACCCCGTTGCCAGAGGTTGATTTCAGCACCTATATTCGCAGCCCTAAGGGCGAAGTATTGGCGGTGTATGTTGAAAATGCCATTGCCGACAATATCACAAACTTTTTCGAGCCAGAAGCACCATTGCAATTGCAAGCCTATCGCTTATATAACTACGCCAAAGGGCCGCGCCTATTGTTGGTGGGAATAAAATCGGGCACCGAAGACGCCGCTGTAACCACAGAAAAAGTGGCAACCGATGAGTAAAAAAAATAGCAGTAACAAGCTAAACATCGCGCAACTAGGCGCCAAATTGAGTCATTTTAAACTGCCTGAATTAAGTTCTGGCGGTTTATTGGTTTTTCAAAGTGGTAGTTTTGGCCTGCGTGCGGCGCTGTTTAAAAGCGATAAAGATTATGCCAGCCTCAAAGGATTTGCCCAATCGCGCCAAATTGATTTTACCCGCGCGATTGGCGAAATTTATCAGCAACTAAAACAGCAACATGGCAGCTTGCCCAAACGCTGTGTGTTAATTACGCCTAGTGTTTCAGCCACTAAAGTTAGCTTACCAGTGAGCCCGGTCAAACCCAAAGCTAATAGCGAAATGCAAGAGCTAATCCGCTGGGAAATAGAAAGCGACTCAGGTGAAGACACCAAGCAATGGCTGATTGGCTCAATGTTGGTCGAGCGTGGTTATTTAACTAACAGTCAGCGCGAAGAATTAGTCACTGAATTAGAGTTTCGTCACGATTTAGGTGGTGACAGCGCCTTAATTCGGTTTGGGGATTTAGCGGTCGAGCTCGGTTATTTAAACGATGATCAATTGCAAGAATGTTTCGCGCTGCAAAACAAGTTAATTGAAATAGAGCAAGACACCATTTTTGGTTATCAAGGCGAAGTGGACGAAAGCCACTATCACGGTTTAAGCGATAGTCAATTAATAAACAACAGTGACAACCAAAGCGACCACCAATGGTTAGTTGCCGGCATTGGCAGCAACATTCGCAACCGTTGGTTTGGCGCTTTTAATTTAAATGGTCTTAAGCTAGAGCAATTGTATCCCGACAATGGTGTTTGTTTTAGCGCATTAGGCTTACGCAGCCACGATCAGTACCAGTGCCTGCTCGAAATTCATGCGTCGCATTTGGTGTATGTGTCCGGCAGTGAAAAAAACCTCAAAACCATCACAATTAAGGCACGTCAGGATGGCAACCTCACCCTCGATGAAGTGATTGCGATTTGCCCTAACAACATTATCCAACATAGTGAGATTTTATATCTTTATAGCCCCGATGATCCAATCGACGATTTAAGTTTTACCTTAGCCGAACATCTGAATATTGAAGTGCGGGCACTGGTGCAGGCACCACCGAAATTTAAACTGCCGAAAAATTTTAGTTCAAACAAGTTATTACCCTTTATTGGCATTGCCAATCACTTTTTAGGCTTTGCACAACGCGGCCGGGCCAGCTCGGTACGTGCCAAAGACAAAGAACAGGCGTTTTGGAAACAACTATTACAACCTAAGGTTATGATAACCGCCACTGTTGGTTTGGTTTTATGTGTCGCCGCTGGTTTTATAAGTTGGATGTATTATAACCTCGGGGTTCAGCAGCAACGAATGGTGCATCTTGAAAAACGCTGGTCCACTGAAACCAGAGTTAAACAACAGCTTAATCAAGTTAAAAACGAATACAATCAACTTGGCCGTAAAATGACCGAAGTTCAAGATGAAATTGCACTCAACCAAAAACTGTACAAATACCTCAGTAAAGAATTATTGCCCGCGGCCAGCACGGTGCCCGGCACATTGTCTGCAGTAGCCAGTGCAATTAATCCGGGTGTATTAATTGAAGAGATTATCCTAGAGCCCAATTCAATTGTAATTAATGGTCGAGCGCTAAAAACTAGTAACGCCAATCAATTTGCCAATCAATTAAACGAGAACCTGAAACCGTGGCGTTATCAAGTGGGAGACACCGAATCGATTGCCGCTGACGAGAAAACCGCCGATGGCGTTTATCTCAATTATAAAATGCGGCTAGAAATTGGCCGACGCTATTTTATTCCTGAAAACGAAAAAATAGCCATGTCACAGACTCCAACCACCACTAGCGCCCGAGGAGTAGAATAATGTTCGCGCAATTCGCACAAAAATATAAACGCTTGCCCGGCAAAGAACGCTCGCAAATTGTGGTGTTAGTCGTCTGCGTGGTGCTATCGGCTTATGGTTTTGGCGCAGCAATGTTATGGCAAAATATGTTTGAAGCCCAAAAACTAGCTAATCGTAAAGAAAACCGCATTAATACCCGAATTGGTAAAATTGAAGAGCCCAAGTTCGATGGCAGCGTTAGCCAAGTCAAGCTCAACACACTGCAACAGCAACTGGCGAACTCGCAACTAGAACTCAATCTACTAACCAAAAAATTTATTGCGCTTGACGATGCCACCAGTTTACAGCAACTCAAACTAAGCATTTCTGAATTGGCCGACAATGTCGAATTAGAGATTAAACACTTTGAAGTACTAGGCATTGAACATAAAACCTCCGAAGAAGAACTCGAAGAATTTAATGATAGCCGCAGCCAGTATTACAAGCGCCCTTATCTGTCAATTAAGGCCGAGAGTCAATTTTATTCATTACTTAATTTTTTACAAGCGCTTAAACAATTAGAGCATGTCGCGGTTGTGCAAGATATGAAAATAGAACTGCATAGTCAGGGCAACCTAGTTATTACGATGAAGATACTGGTTTAATACCATTTCCATTAAATAGATGATCATTTTTCACGGTTAAAACGACGCTATGATTCGTTTTCCCTCGCTACATAATTGATCTCTTAATTAACCAAATTGGTATAACAATAATATTTAAAATGGAATTGAAATGGCTGTAGCACCACAACTGATTGAATTAATGGACTTATGCGTTGAACTAGGCGCATCTGACTTACACCTGAGCGTCGATTTACCGCCGGTTTATCGGATTAATGGTGCGTTAACTCGCTATCAAGAAGGCGCCTATAGTGCCCACAATGCCCCCGACAACAACCAAAGTTTTGGTTTTAGGCCGCAGCAAATGGAAAACCTTTGTTTGTCGTTAATGAGTCCGCGTCAGCTTGAGTCATTTAAGCAAGATAAAACCTTAGATTTAGGTTTTAGCTCGGATAACGGTCATAGATATCGGATTAATATCTATCTTGAGAAGAATCATTATGCCTTAGCTATCCGCTATTTAGACGGTCAATTTCGGACTATGCGTGAGTTAGGTTTGCCGCCACAAATGGACTATTTTGCAAATTTAAAATCTGGCCTGGTCTTAGTGTCTGGCGCCACTGGCAGTGGTAAAAGTACCACCTTGACCGCCATTTTAAATAATATCAATCAAAACCAAACCAAACATGTGCTGACGATTGAAGATCCCATAGAGGTCGTGCACCAAAACATTCAATCTATTTTCCACCAGCGTGAATTGTTTAATGACGTGCCAAATTTTTCCAGTGCGGTCCGTTCGGCATTACGTGAAGATCCCGATGTAATTATGGTTGGTGAAATGCGCGACCTCGACACTATTCGCGCGGTATTAACCGCCGCTGAAACAGGTCATTTGGTCTTTTCGACCGTGCATACAAATAATGCGGTCGGGGTTATTGAACGCCTAGTTGGTAGCTTTCCCGGCGACGAGCAGGTAGTGGCGCGCCAGCGTATTGCCTATGCCCTAAAAGGCGTTATTGCCCAACATTTATTACCAACGGTCAGTGGTAAAGGTCGCGCGGTGGCTATTGAAACCTTAATTGTTAATGGTGCAGTGGCTAATTTGATTGAATCATCAAAAACCAAGCAAATTTATTCGGTGATGGAAAGTGGCTCGCGCCAGGGCATGCAAACCTTAGATCAAGCCTTGGTTAAGCTGGTAAACAACAAAAAGGTCAGCGAAATTGACGCCAAAGCCATTTGCCGCGACAACGACACCTTTAACCGTTTGTTAAGTTTGTAGGAGCAGCAGATGGCAGCAGCAGAAACCGTATTGATTCAAGCGGGGATTAAAGCGGGATTAATCGATCAACATCAGTTACCCCAATTGCAATTAGCAGCCAAACGCGCCCGCACACCCGTGATTGACTATATTACTCAGGCAGGACGCTTTCCGGTTATGGCCTTGTATCGCGCCCTGGCCATAACCAAAGAGCTAGACTTTGTTCAGCGGCGCGATTTAGTTATCGACCTTGAGCTCGTTCGTAAATTTCAGCATGCAACGTTAATGCGCAAGACTTTTATTCCCGCCTATTATGATGACAAATTAGTGATGGTGCTGGCTAATCCCGATGATCGCTCACCAATTGAATTGGCTAAACGAATTTTAAACCAACCAAGTGAACGGGTGGTGGCCGATGTCGGATTAATTAATGGCATTATTGAACGCGCATTTGCTGGTACCCTCACGGACAACGTTAACGCCATCGGCTTTTTCAACGATTTAATGAAAGAGTGTTATTTGCGTCATGTTACCGACATGCATTTTGAACCCGAAGAACTCGGCATGAAAGTGCGGCTGCGGGTCGACGGAAAAATGACAGAGTATGAACGTCCGGTATCATTGGCCTTGCGCGAACCGCTAATTTCTCGAATTAAGGTGTTGGCTGCGCTCGACATTTCAGAAGCTAACATGGCTCAAGATGGCGGCTTTGCTTATCGTATCACCGGTTGGGATCTGGCCAAAGTAGACATGCGAGTTGCGACCATTCCATCGCGTTGGGGCGAGCGAATCACTATTCGTATTTTAGGTCAAGACACCGCCGATTTGTCGCTCGCACAATTAGGCATGCCAGACCAAGTACTCGCTGGATTTCGCGCCGCGATTAACAAACCACACGGCATTGTTTTAGTTACTGGTCCGACGGGATCTGGTAAATCGACCACCCTGTATGCCGCCTTGCGCGAGCTTGACTCAGACAACCTTAACATTTTGACCGTTGAAGACCCAATAGAGCAAGTGGTCGACAATATAACTCAAGTACAAGTTAGCGAAAAAGTATCATTTGCCAAAGCATTACGATCATTTTTACGCCATGATCCCGATGTGCTATTGGTTGGTGAAGTGCGCGACAAAGAAACCGCTGATACCGCCTTAAAAGCAGCAATGACCGGCCACTTAGTGTTATCGACCTTGCATACCAATGACGCCGTGGGCGCAATAAATCGCTTGGTCGACATTGGCTGTCCACGTTATTTAGTGTCATCAACTTTAGTCGGCATAGTCGCGCAGCGTTTAGTACGGCGTTTATGCAGTCATTGTAAAACCGATTATCAAGCCACGGCATTGGAACTACAGCAATTGGGACTGGCAGCTGATACTGAGCTGACCTTGCAGCAAGCCAATGGCTGTGCGCTGTGCTTAGGCCGTGGTTATCGCGGACGTATTGGTTTGTATGAAACCTTGTGGCTTGACGAACAACTTGAAAATTTAATTGGCGATGGCGCCACTGAAAACGAATTGATAAGCCATGCCAAAAACTATTACCGTTTGTGGCAAGACGCTACAACCAAGGTGATATCAGGCCTAACCTCGCTGGCGGAAGTACAGCATTTAAACCCAGAGTCTTAACATGGCGACTTATTCTTATAAAGCACTCGACCAGCTTGGCAACGAAGCCAGTGGTACAGTTGAAGCCGGCAGTGAAGTGCAGGCGCGCAGTATTTTACGTGACAAATCTTTGCATGTATTACGGCTAAAATCTGGCGGCGACTCGTTGCCTTTTGGCAAGCGGTTGCGATATGCCCTAGCTTATCTTTCGATTAGTCGTTACCGTAAAGCCAGCACTCAGGATTTAGTATTGTTTTTCCAGCAAGTTGCGTTAATGTTGCGCTCGGGCAGCACTTTAATTCAGGCGATTGAAGCCATTTCACAAATGGCCGAAAAAGTGCGCTTTAAAAGAGCCTTAGTACGAATGATTGTTTCGATTCAAGGTGGTTCTAGCTTTGCTCAGGCAATTGAACGTGAAAACGTAATGTTCCCGCCGCTAGTCGCCCGCTTAATTGCCAGTGGTGAAGCCAGCGGTGAGTTGCAGGTAATTTTAGAACGATTGGCGATTAATTTAACCCGCAGCGCCGACATTAAACGTCAGTTTATTACCGCAATGTTTTACCCGACCTTTGTCACGATAGCCGCGATTGGTGTCATCTCATTTTTGGCACTGAGCG